>CAYYSW010000144.1:0-6941 GCA_964474395.1 uncultured Halobacteriales archaeon | reverse complement strand
GCCTCATCGCGTACACGACGTACGGCGTCGGCGGCGCGACGTTCCAGATGGTCGCTCACGGCCTCATCTCGGGGCTGATGTTCCTCTGTGTCGGCGTCATCTACAACACGACCCACACGCGCATGGTCGGTGACATGTCCGGGCTGGCCGACCGGATGCCCTACACGGTCGGGGCGTTCGTCGCCGGGTCGTTCGCCTACATGGGCCTGCCGCTGATGGCCGGCTTCGCGGGCGAGTTCTTCATCTTCAAGGGTTCGTTCGCCTCGACGGTGCTGGCGGGTGCGCCCATCTTCACGGCCGTCGCGATGTTCGGCATCGTCGTCGTCGCCGGCTACCTGCTGTTCGCCATGCAGCGCACGCTGTTCGGCGACTTCTTCTCGGCGACGGACTACCCGGTCGAGCGCGCGGCGGTCCACGACCTCGTACCGCTGTTCGTGCTCGTCCTGTTCATCATCGCGCTGGGCACCGCCCCGGACATCTTCTTCGCGATGATCCGGGACGCCTCGGACCCCATCGTCCAGCTGGTCGAGGGGGACCAGGCGGGGCTGGAGTCCATCGCGACGGCCCTCGGAGGTGTTCGCTAAATGTTCCAATCGCTCCAAGTGAGCGGGACCCTCGCGCTCGCGCCGACCGTCATCCTCGGCCTGACGGCGCTCGTCCTGCTCGCAGTCGACAGTATCACGCCGGAAGAGTCGAGTCCCACCCTCCTCTCGGGGCTCGCCACGGGCGGGTCGCTCCTCGCGCTGGTCGCGACGGGCGTCGTCCTCGTGAGCAACGCCGGGGGGAGCACCGAGCTGTTCGGCGGCCAGCTGGTCGTCGACGGGATGAGCCTGTTCTTCACGGTCATCTTCACGAGCGTGACGGCACTCGTCACCCTCGCGTCCTACGACTGGCTCGGCGGACAGCGTCACAAGGCCGAGTACTACAGTCTCGTCCTGCTGGCGGCGACGGGGATGTCCCTGATGGCGGCGGCGAACTCGCTCGCGACCATCTTCGTGAGCCTGGAACTCGCCTCGCTGCCGTCGTACGCGCTCGTCGCGTTCCTGAAGCGCAACCGCGGGAGCGTCGAGGCGGGCCTGAAGTACTTCCTCATCGGGGCACTGTCCTCGGCGGTGTTCGTCTACGGCGTCTCGCTCGTCTACGGCGTCACGGGCCACCTCAACCTGCCGGCCATCGCCGAGGAGCTACAGGGTGGCGTCGGTGAAGGGCTCGTCGGCGTCCTCGGCATCGGTATCCTGATGATCATCGGCGGGTTCGCCTACAAGACGGCCAGCGTCCCGTTCCACTTCTGGGCGCCGGAGGCCTACGAGGGCGCGCCCGCGCCCGTCTCGGCGTTCCTCTCGTCGGCCAGCAAGGCCGCGGGGTTCGTCGTCGCCTTCCGCGTGTTCGCCGTCGCGTTCCCGCAGGGGGCACTCGCGGGCGTCGACTGGGTGCTCGCCTTCCAGATACTCGCGCTCCTGACGATGACGCTCGGGAACTTCGCCGCGGCGACCCAGGAGCACGTCAAGCGGATGCTCGCGTACTCCTCCATCGGGCACGCGGGCTACGTGCTCATCGCGCTGGCGGCGCTGACCGGTAACGCGGACGCCGGTCTCGTTCTCGGCGCCGGGATGATCCACCTCGTCGTCTACGGCTTCATGAACACCGGCGCGTTCCTGTTCGTCGCGCTGGCCGAACACTGGGGCATCGGGCGCACCTTCGAGGACTACAACGGCCTCGGGTCGAAGGCGCCGGTCGCGAGCGTAGCGATGACGGTGTTCCTGTTCAACCTCGCGGGTCTGCCCATCGGCGCGGGCTTCCTCTCGAAGTACTTCCTGCTGCTCGGCGCGGTCAGCGGGGCGACGGTGGGGACGCTCGTCCTCGCCGGCGCGCTCATCATCAACAGCGCGCTGTCGCTGTTCTACTACTCCCGCATCGTCAAGGCGCTGTGGTTCGAGGAGGCGAACGGCGAGTTCGCCATCGACGGCTACCCGACGGGCCTGTACGCGGCCATCGTCACGGCGGCCGTCGTGACGGTGCTGCTCCTGCCCGCCCTCGGGTTCTTCTCCGACACGGCCTTCGAGGCGGCGGCGACGATGGTCGGCGCCTGACCCCGGGCCGACAGAGCGACCCGGTTTTTTCGCGGCACGGAGAACCACACGCCGGCGCCCGTCCGACGCGTCGGACAGAGGAGAAGTTTTAGCAGTCCGGCCCGGAAGATGGAAGTATGACGACTCGGCTCGTCCTCGGCTGTGGGCCGCTCGGGCACACGCTCATCGACGAGCTACAGGACCTGACGGGCGAACTGCTGGTCATCACCGACGACGAGAACCGGGTGAACTCGCTCCGCGACGAGAACGTCCCCGCGGAACTGGGCGACTGTACGGACCCGACGGTCATCGCGGCGTCCCTCGAAGGGGACGACCGGACCGTCGAGTCGATCGTCGTCGCCGGGCGGACCGCAGCACAGAACCGCCGTGCCGCCGCCGCAGCGCGGGAGGCCTACCCCGAGGCGGCCCTCCTGGTGTACGTCGGGGAGCATCCGACGGACGACGAGCGTTCGGCCATCGAGGCGACCGCCGACGCGGTGGTCGACCCGACGGCTATCGTCGCCGACCAGGTCCTCGAATCGGCCGGCAGGGGGAACCTCCGGCTTCGACAGCTCAGACGGCTCCTCCGGAGCTTCGACGGTCCGCTGGCCGTCGTGATGCACGACAACCCTGACCCCGACGCCATCGCGAGTGCGACGGCGCTCGTCGCCATCGCGGAGGCGACGGACTGCGAGGCCGAGCCCTGTTACTACGGCGATATCACCCACCAGGAGAACCGCGCGCTGGTGAACCTGCTGGAGTACGACCTGACGAACCTCGAGCCGGACGAGGACCTCTCACGGTTCGCCGGGTTCGCGCTGGTCGACCACTCGCGGCCGGGTGTCAACGACCAGTTGCCCCGCGATACGAACATCGACATCGTCATCGACCACCATCCGCCGCGTGAACCCATCGACGCGACGTTCGTCGACCTGCGGAGCGACGTCGGCGCGACGAGCACGCTGCTCGCCGACTACATCGACCGACTCGGGCTGACGCCCTCGCAATCGGTCGCCACGGGCCTGCTCTACGGCATCCGCATCGACACCAAGAACTTCAGCCGCGAGGTGTCCGTCGAGGACTTCGAGGCGGCCGCGTTCCTCCTGCCGTACGTCGACACCGCGACGCTCGAACGTGTCGAGTCCCCGAGCATCAGCGTCGACACCATCGAGACGGTCGGTCGGGCCATCCGCAACCGGCAGGTCCGCGGGTCGGTGCTGACCACCTGTGTCGGTCGGCTCCGTTCGCGCGACGCGCTCGCGCAGGCTGCCGACCGATTGCTGGGGCTCGAGGGCGTCTCGACGACGCTCGTCTACGGCTACCGCGACGGGACCATCTACGCCTCGGCGCGGACCCGCGGGACGGACCTCGACGTCGGGGAGACCCTCCGGGAGGCGTTCTCGCAGATCGGTGACGCGGGCGGACACGCCGACATGGCGGGCGCACAGATTCCACTCGGGTTGCTCGGGAGCGCCGACGAGGAGAGTGGCGCTGAACTCACCGCCATCATCGAGGACGTCGTCAACGACCGGTTCTTCGAGACGCTCCGGTCGCGCCCGAACTGGGACGTGACCGAACTGTACCGCGAGAGCATCGAGGAGATGCCGGTCGGGCCGAGCGAGGAGGAGTAGGCGGTTCTCGGAGACGCGAACGGTGAGCGGACGTCGAGCGATGGTCACGAGTCGAACGCGCGGCGCGGGCCGCGTGCGTCTCGGGCGTTTCCGGTCCACCGGGAGGCTTTTGCCCGCCAGTTCCCTGAGGGAGGTAATGGCCGATGGCGAACGCAAGCCGCGCGTCAAGGACTACATGACCCGCGACGTGGTCACCGTGAGCGTCGACGAGACAGTCGCGGACGTGAAGCGGCGCATCGCCGAGAACAAGGAGCACTCCGGGTTCCCCGTGTGTGACGGACGGCGAGTCCACGGGTTCGTCAGCGCCCGCGACCTCCTTCTGGCCGAGGACTACGAGCCGATGTTCAAGGTGATGAACGACGACCTCATCGTCGCCCACCCGGAGATGGACATCACCGACGCGAGCCGCGTCATCCTGCGGTCGGGCATCCAGAAACTGCCCGTCGTCGACGACACGGGCAACCTCGTGGGCATCATCTCGAACGCCGACGTGGTGCGCTCGCACATCGAGCGTGCGACGCCGAGTAAGGTGGACAAGCTGATGGAGACCCTGCGGAACATCCACGGCGTCGACATGCGCCAGGAGCGCCGGACCGTCCAGCTCTCGCGGCTCACCCCCACCCAGTCGCGGGTGTACACCGACGAACTGGAGGGTCGGTCCTACGAGCTCGAGAACGGGCTGGCCGAACCGCTCGTCGTCATCGACAACGGCGGGGACCGCCTGTTGCTCGCGGACGGCCACCACCGGGTGAAGGCCGCGAAGCGACAGGGCATCGAGGAGATGGACGCCTACGTCATCGCCCTGAACGAGAGCGTCCCCCTCGGCATCGCCGAGACGGCTCGCAAGGAGAACCTCGTGGAGATCGACGACATCCAGGAGATAGACTACGCCCACCACCCTCTCGTCGAGACGACCAAGCGCCTCCAGGACCGACACGGCCACGAGTGACTCGCCGGGGAGTGACTCGGGGGGAGTGACCCCCGGGAACGACCCCCGCAGGGTGGACGCGGGATTGTGGCAACCGGCGAGCTTTTGCAGACAGGTGCGCTACGTATGATACTCGATACCTCACCCACAGATGCGTCTGACAGCGGCCAATCCGGAGCGACAGGAGACACCAGCAGCCCTGGCCGTAGACCACCTCGTGAAACGCTACGACGGCGTGCGGGCCGTCGACGCCGTCACCTTCGACATCGCCCCCGGGTCGGTCGTCGGGTTGCTCGGACCGAACGGGGCGGGCAAGACGACGCTCATCAAGTGCGCGCTCGGGTTGCTCGTCCCCGACGCGGGGACGGTACGAATCAACGGCGTCGACGCGCAGGACCGTAGCGCCTACCGGCAGGTCGGCGCGATGCTGGAGGGCGCGCGCAACCTCTACTGGCGGCTCACCGTCCGCGAGAACGTCCGCTTTTTCGCCAGCCTGCAGGCCATCGACCCGCGGGGGCGCCGCGAGGAACACGCCCGCCTGCTCGACTCGCTCGGACTCGGGACGTACGCCGACACCCCCGTCAAGGACCTCTCGCGGGGGACGAAACAGAAGGCGGCGCTCGCGTGTACCCTCGCGCGGGAGACCCCCGTCGTCTTCCTCGACGAGCCGACCCTCGGGCTCGACGTGGAGGCGTCCTACGGCCTGCGCCAGCGGCTTCGCTCGCTCGCCGAGGAGGAGGGTCGGACGGTGCTCATCTCCAGTCACGACATGGACGTCGTCGAGGAGGTCTGCGACCGCCTCGTCGTCCTCAACGAAGGTCGCGTCGTCGCCGACGGGAGCGTCGGCGACCAGACGGGGGCCAAGCGTTCGCGGGCGTAACGCGTCACCCTCTCGGGACCCGTCTCGCCGAGCAGCCGCGAGCACCTCGAACGCCACGGCATCGAGCGCTGGCAGTGGCTCCCCGAGGGGGTCCGCTTCGAGGTGACCGTCGAGGACAGCGAGGGGTTCTACGACCTCGTCGAGACCGTCCGGGGCCTCGATACCGACCTCGTGTCCGTCACCGCCGTCGAACCCGACCTGGAGGACGCCTTCCTCCGGCTGACCGACCGGGGGACGTCGTGAGCGTCCGCCCCCCGTCGCGCCTGTCGGTCGAGGAGACGGCCGTCCTCGCGCGGGCGGTGGCGCGGAAGGCGCTCGTCCTCCGGGTCCGCTACGCGTTCAACACGGTGACGAGCCTCGTCACCGTCTATCTCTTCTTCGCCCTGCTGGTGTTCGGCGGCCGGGAACTCGCCCCGACGGTCATCGCGGACTCGCTGTCGGGCATCGTCGTCGGCTTCTTCCTCCTGTTGATGGCCACCGTCGCCTACGGCGACCTCTCGTGGAACCTCACCCGCGAGGCCGAGTGGGGCACGCTCGAACAGCTCTACATGTCACCGCTTGGCTTCGGGCGCGTCGTTGCGGTGAAGACGGCCGTGAACCTGCTGGTGAGCTTCGGCTACGGCGTCGCCCTCCTCGCCCTGATGGTGGCGACGACGGGCGTCCCGCTGTCGCTCGACCCGCTGACGGTGCTCCCGCTCGGAGGCCTGACGCTCGCCTCGGCCGTCGGCGTGGGGTTCGTACTCGGGGGGCTCGCGCTGGTGTTCAAGCGCATCGAGAACCTCTTCCAGCTGGTGCAGTTCGCGTTCGTCGCGCTCGTCGCGCTGCCCGTCGAGGACGCGCCCGCTTTGAAGCTCCTCCCGCTGTCGCTCGGCAGCCACCTCCTCCGGCGGGCGATGGGCGACGGGACGGCGCTGTGGGCGCTCCCGGCCGGCGACCTCGGGTTGTTGGTGCTGACGGCCGTCGCCTACCTCGGGGGCGGCTACCTCGTCTTCCGGTACTTCGCGCGGGAGGCGCGAAAGCGGGGGACGCTGGGGCAGTACTGAGCGACCGACGGGCGTCCGGTTCCCGGCGAATCCTCCCGGAATCTTAATGCGCCGCCCGACCAGTCGTGTAGTATGTTCGACGAGGACGACCTCCGGGAGATACGCGGGGAGCGCGAGCGCTGGGAGGACGGCACCCTCGACCCGGCGCTCGACGCCCACGGCGAGCGAAAGGACCGGTTCGCGACCGTCTCGAACCACGAGGTCGACCGCCTCTACACCCCCGAGGACGTCGCCCCCGAGGACTACGACGACCTCGGCTTCCCCGGCGAGGCGCCGTACACGCGCGGGCCGTACCCGACGATGTACCGCGGGCGGACGTGGACGATGCGCCAGTTCGCCGGCTTCGGCACCGCCGAGGAGACCAACGAGCGCTTCCACTACCTCCTAGAG
>CAYYSW010000143.1:3252-6955 GCA_964474395.1 uncultured Halobacteriales archaeon | reverse complement strand
AATCCCTCCGTCCCCATGCTTTCGCTCCGAGCACTCACGCGAGAGGTGAATCCTACACGTCTATCGTCGGTAACCGCGTGCCGGAGTGCGCCGGACGGCGCTCGGTGAGCAATCGACACGGCGGATGTCCCGCTGGGGGTGACAAACGGGCTCAGTCACCGAACTCGGCGGCGATGGCTCGCCGTTTCAGGACCCCGAACCCCGCAGCGATGAACGCGAACCCCACGAGTGCCGACGGCGCGAGCGCCTCGCCGAACAGCACGGACCCCGCCACGACCGCCACGACCGGGAAGAGGTAGTGGATGAGGTTGACCTCCACGGCGGACCGCCGGTCGATCAGGACGAAGTAGATGACGTACGCGAGCGCTGTCGAGAACACCGTCAGGTAGCCGAGTGCGAGTACGACCGTGGCGTTCACCGTCACGTCCGCCAGCGACTCGCCGATGGCCGGACTGACCGCGTGCATCAGTCCGCCCCCGAGGAGCATCGACCACGCGGTCACCGCGGGGGCGGAGATGCCGTTCTCCGCCCGCCGAATCAGGACGCTTCCCAGCGCGGTTCCGACCGCCGAGGCGACCATCACCAGTTTGCCGACGACGCCCGGGCTGAACAGCGAGGTGGTCCCGGGGACCAGGACGAGGAGCACGCCCGCGAACCCGATGCCGAGTCCCGCGAGGTTCCCCTTCGACACCTGCTCCTCGGGGATGAGAACCCACGACCAGGCGGCGGTCAGGATCGGGATGAGTCCGGCCAGCAGCCCGGAGAGGATGCTCGTCGTGAGTTCCTGACCGATGTACCAGACCCCCTGTCCGAGCGGGAAGAACAGGAGGCCCCCGCCGACGATGGCGAGGACGTCACCGCGAGTGGAGGGACGCCAGTCGTCGGTCGTCGTGAGAGCGTATCCCAGCATGAGCACCCCGGCGAGGTCGAACCGGACGGCGGCGATCAACAGCGGGGGCGCGTAGGCCAGGGCCGCCTCGACGGCGGGAAACGCCCCGCCGCCCATCAGGGAGAGCGCGAGGAACAACGCGAGGTCGCGGTACTGGGCCGAATCCACGACCGGATACTCGGGGGGAGGGGTGTGAAAAAGACTCCGTTGTCCGCGGACCTGTCGTCCCCCGGACGACCGAATGTCCGACCCGGGAGCCGTTCACGGGCCGTTCTGTCCGTGAACGTCCGGTTCGCCGTAGCACGCCACGTTTATGTCCTCGTCGGCCCATACGTGTGGCCGTCATGTACACAACACTGTTCATTACACCGCCAAGCGGCCTCGAACTGCTGGTCATCCTGCTGGTGCTCGCGCTCCTGTTCGGCCCGAGCAAGCTGACCTCCCTCGCGCGCGCCGCCGGCCGCTCGACCGGCGAGTTCCGGAAGGGCCGCGAGGAGATAGAGCGAGAGCTGCGCGCGACGGTCAGTGTCGACCCCGACGCCGACACCGGCGTCAGCACCGAGGCGACGCCCGTCCCGGCCCGCGAGACCGTCTGACCGTCCCGACCCGACTTCTCCGACTACTTCCACTCCGAACTGAACAGCTACATACCCGCAGGGCCGGTACCCCCGTGTATGGGCAGCGGGTTCCCCGACCCCGACCCGACGAGCGACGAGCAGCGGGTGGTCCTGCACGTCGACATGGACTGTTTCTACGCGGCCTGCGAGCGTCGTCGGGACCCCGAACTCCGGGGCGAACCCGTCGTCGTCGGGATGGGTTACGAGGCCGGCGAGACCCACGGCGCGGTCGCCACCGCGAGCTACGAGGCCCGCGCCCACGGCGTCGAGAGCGCCCAGCCGATCTCGGGGGCGCTCGCCGCCCTCCCCCGGGCCGAGACTGCGCCGGACGACCACGAGGGGCCGGTGGGCCACTACCGCACCGTCGACCTGGAGTTCTACTCGTCGGTCAGCGAGGAGGTCAAGGCCGTGTTGCACGACGTGAGCGACACCGTCCGCGAGGTGAGCATCGACGAGGCGTACCTCGACGTCACCGACCGCGTCGGCTGGCACAGCGTCGAGATATTCGCCCGGAGCCTCAGGGAGGCCATCGCGGAGGCGGCGGGCGTCCCCGCCAGCGTCGGGTGTGCGACGAACATGGCGACGGCGAAGATCGCGAGCGACCACGACAAGCCCGACGGCCTCGTCGTCGTCCGCCCCGGCGAGGAACGGGAGTTCCTCGCGCCCCTCGACGTCGCCGCCCTCCACGGCGTCGGGCCGGTGACCGCCGGCGAGCTGCGCGGGATGGGCATCGGGACGGCCGGCGACCTCGCGGCCGCCGACGTCGAGACGCTGGTCGAGCGCTTCGGGGAGCGCGGCCGCGAGATCCACGCCCACGCCCGCGGCCGGGACGACCGAACCGTCGAACCGGTCGGGAAGCCCAAGAGCCTCTCCAGCGAGTCGGCGTTCACCGAGGCGACCGACGACCCCGACCGGCTGTACGAGCGCCTCCGGACGCTCGCGACGGAGGTGACCGACCGCTGTGCGGCCCGCGAGGTGCTGTACAAGACCATCGGCATCAAGGTGGTCCGGCCGCCCTTCGACGTGAACACGCGGGCGCGGTCGCTGTCGGGGCCGGTGGCGGACCCGGACCTCGTCGAGCGGGTCGTCGCCGACCTCGCGGCGGAGTTCGAGGGCGAACGCGTCCGGAAACTCGGGGTGCGCGTCTCGAACCTCTCGTTCGACGCGGCGACGCAGGCCGGCCTCGACGACTGGGTGGGGGCCGAGGGGGAGGGAGCCGCGAACGCGGATACCGGCACCGACGGGGTCGGGGAGGGGACGACGGACGTGGACGTGGAGGGGGAAGGGGGCGGGAGCGGGGACGGCGGCGGTGGACGCTCGCGGCGCGGCCAGACCACCATCCGCGACTTCGCGGCGGCGCGTTTCGATACGTGAGAGAGCCACACACCTACGCAACTCATTTGCCGGACCGTCGAAACGGTGAGATATGGCCCTGAACAGACGGTCCCTCTACTTCGTCGCCTTCGTCGTCGGCATCACGGTGATGCTCAGCGGCGCGGGCGCGTGGTTCGCAGCGGCCGACAAGGACTACACCTGGGAGTACGACCGCGTCGAGAGCGAGTTCCCCCAGCACGCCGGCGAGATGGGGTTCTACGACAGCCTCTCCGAGGAACACAAAGAGGACTTCCGGCGCGCGCTCGACGGCGAGGTCATCAGCTACGAGAACCGGGCGGCATCGCCCGACCGCGAGGTCATCAAGAAGGACGGGACGTTCTACGTGTTCACCCTGCAGTCGAACTTCGACTGGACGAACCCGCTGACGTTCGGTCCCGCCCTCACGTCGCTCGCCGGTCTCGGCATCGTCGTCCTCACGGCGCGACGCGACGCGCGCTTCAAGTCCACCAGCAGCCGTCTCAACTAAGCCCGCGCGCGGCGATTCCCCCGTATGAACCACCTGGCCCGCGCCGACGACGGCTACCGCCTCCCGCGACACGCCCACATCGTCGTCTACGACGCCCGCGAGGACGGCGACCTCCTCACGGTCTACGACTGTGGCGCGGCACAGAAACCCCCGAGCGCGCAGTTCATCGGCCACCTCGTCCACGTCGAGGCCCCCGCCCGGACCGAACAGACCCCGACGGGCTACATCGTCCGCCTGCGCGAGGGCGGCCGCCTCCTCGAACAGGGCGACGGCGAGTGGGTCATCCGTCCGGCCTGACCTCGGTTACCCGTCGACCCGGTCGCGCAGTTCCGTCCG
>CAYYSW010000143.1:0-3239 GCA_964474395.1 uncultured Halobacteriales archaeon | reverse complement strand
CAGTTCCTCGACGTACTCGACGACCCGCGGGTACTCGTGGGCGGCGAGTTCGTCGCGGACGTGGTCCTGGATGTCCTCGGTGAGGTCGTCGCTCGCCTCGTACCCCTCGCTGAGGACGATGAACGCCTTGACGACGTGCCCGCGGGCCTCGTCCGGCGCGGGGACGACGGCCGCCTCCGCGACGGCGGGGTGTTCGCCGAGCGAGGACTCCACCTCGAAGGGGCCGATGCGGTAGCCCGCCGAGATGATGACGTCGTCCGCCCGGCCCTCGAACCAGAAGTAGCCGTCCTCGTCGAGGTGGCCGAGGTCCCCCGAGAGGTACCACTCGCCGTCGGGGCCGTCGACGAAGCAGTCGGCGGTCTTCTCCGGTTGCTCCCAGTAGCCCGCGAAGAAACACGGGAAGTCCCCGCGCTCGGCGATGACGCCCGTTTCGCCGGGAGCGAGGACCTCCCCCGTCTCGGGGTCCACGACGCTGGCGGTGACGCCGGGGAGGGGTTTGCCCATGCTCCCCGGGCGTACCTCCATCGTCGGGTAGTTGTTGATGACCATGTTGCCCGTCTCCGTCTGCCCGTAGGTGTCGAGGACGGTCACGCCGAGGGCGTCCTCGGCCCACTCGACGACCCCCGCCGAGAGGGGTTCGCCGATGGACAGCGCGTGGCGCAGGTCGTCGTCGACCCCCTCTAACACCGCCTCGTTCTCGCGGAGCATCCGGAACGCGGTGGGAACGGAGAAGAGGACGGTGATGGGGTACTCGTCGAGCAGGGTGGCCCACTCCTCGGGGTCGAACTCGTTCTCGTAGGTGAACAGCGAGGTGCCCCAGTACCACGCGCCGAGCGTGTTGATGGGGCCGACGAGCCATCCCAGGTCGCCGGTCGACCAGTAGAGGTCCTCCTCGTTCAGGTCCACGGCGAACTTCTGGGTGGCGGCGACGCCCGCGACCCAGCGGTGCTTGTGGAGGACCCCCTTCGCCTTCCCCGTCGTCCCGGAGGTGTAGTACAGGAGCGCGTCGTCCTCGCCGCTCGTCTCGACGACGTCGAACTCGTCGCTCGCCGCCTCGGTGGCCTCGTGGTAGTCCACGTCGCCGTCCTCGCCCTCGCCGACGACGATGACCTGTTCGACACTCGGGATGGACTCGAGGGCCTCCCCGACGGTATCGCGGTTCTCCCCGGTCGTGAGCACCACCTTCGCGTCACAGTCCGCGAGGCGCATCGAGATACCGTCGGGACCAAAGCGCTCGTTGACGCTCCCCCAGACGGCGCCGGTCTTCAGGGTTCCGATCATCGCGGCGTAGTGTTCCGGGACGCGGGGCATGTAGGAGAACACCCGGTCGCCGCGGTCGACGTACTCCGCGAGGACGTTGGCGAAGCGGTTCGATTCCGCCCGGAGGTCGCCGAAGGTGACCGTCTCCCGGTCGCCGTCGCCCGCCCCCGAGAGCGCGTCGCTGCCGGCCCACTCGAGGGCCGTCCGGTCGGGGTCCGCCTCGGCGTGGCGGTCACACACCTCGTGGGCGATGTTCAGTGTCTCCGGGGCGTCCCAGTCGGCGTCGGCGTAGACGTCGTCCCACTCGAAGGAGTCGTACGTCGACTCGTAGTCCGACAGGTTGTGTTCGGTCATACCGTGTGACGGTGACACCCACCGGCCTATCAATCATGGCAAACTGGTCGGAACGGAGACCTGTATCGGGGCGGGACCAGCCGCCGTCCACCGGGTCGGCGGACGCCGCGTCCGCTGGTTCCGGAGTGGCCGCGTGTCAGTCGTGCGTCTGACGGACCGTTATATCTCCTCGCGCGAACCTCCGCACAATGGGAGAGACCGAGACCATCACGGTCGCGGAGGTGAGCGGCGGCACGGGGAGCGTCGGCGACGTCGGCACGGACGTCTCGCTGCCCGCAGTCGAACTCCTCACCGGACGGGGGTTCGTCACCGGCAAGTCCGGGTCCGGGAAGTCCAACACCGCGAGCGTCGTCATCGAGAAACTGCTCGACCGGGGCTTTCCGGTGCTCATCGTGGACATCGACGGGGAGTACTACGGCCTGAAGGAGAAATACGAGATACTCCACGTCGGCGACGACGAGGAGTGCGACATCCAGGTCAGCGCCGAACACGCCGAGAAGATCGCGGACATGGCGCTTCGCAACAACGTCCCCATCATCCTCGACGTCTCCTCCTTTCTCGACGAGTCGGAGGCCACGGAGCTGCTGACGGAGGTGGCGAAGCACCTCTTCGCGAAGGAGAAGAAACTGAAGAAGCCGTTCCTCCTCGTCGTCGAGGAGGTCCACGAGTGGATCCCCGAGGGCGGCGGCCTCGGGGAGTGCGGCCGGATGCTCATCAAGGTGGGCAAGCGCGGCCGGAAACACGGCCTCGGGGTCATGGGCATCAGCCAGCGACCCGCCGACGTCAAGAAGGACTTCATCACGCAGTGCGACTGGCTCTGCTGGCACCGCCTGACGTGGCGCAACGACACGAAGGTCGTGAAACGCGTCCTCGGGAGCGAGTACGCGGACGCCGTCGAGGGGCTCGACGACGGCGAGGCGTTCCTCGTCACGGACTGGTCCGAGAGCGTCCGTCGCGTGCAGGCGCGACGCCCGGCCTGGAGGACTTCGAGCGCCCGGACCTGAAGAGCGTCAGCGACGACCTCGTCAACGAACTCTCCTCGATAACGGAGGAGGAACAGCGCCGCGAGGACGAGATCGACCGGCTCCGTGCGGAACTCCGGAAGCGCGAGAGCCGCATCGAGACGCTGGAGAAGGACCTGGAGAACGCCCGCGACCTCCGGCACCTCGCCGACCAGTTCGCGGCCGCGCTGTTCGACCACCCCGGCCGCTCGCGGATGCAGATGCGCCGGCAACGCCTCGACGCCGAACAGCAGACACTAGATGACAGCGTCGAGTTCCCGGCGGAGGACGCGTGGTCGCCAGCCGAGGACGCCGCCATCGCGGGCGCGACCGGGACGAGCGACGAGGACACGACGGCAGACGACGGAGCGGCGACCGACGCCGACCGCGACCCCGCGACGCCGCGTGCTGGCGAGCGCGGGACGAACGGTACCGACAGTGGCTCGAACGGCGAGACAGCGAGGGCAACGAGTCCGTCGAACGGCGAGAGCCAGTACGATTCCGATGCGTTCGAGGACCTGTTCGCGGACAGCACGCCGTGGCCCGCGTGGCGGAGTGACGACGACGTGGAAGCGTTCGGAGCGACAGACGACGCCGACGAGTCGTCGGTCACGGACGCGACAG
>CAYYSW010000142.1:0-7007 GCA_964474395.1 uncultured Halobacteriales archaeon | reverse complement strand
GCTGGGGTTCAACGCCCAGGCGGCGAACGTGGTCGCCGCCGCCTTCCTCGCGCTCGGGCAGGACGCCGCGCAGGTCGTCGAGGGGTCCAACGCCATCACGACGGTCGACGTCCGCGGCGACGACCTCTACGCGAGCGTCACGCTCGCCTCCCTCGAAGTAGGCACCGTCGGTGGCGGGACGAAACTGCCTACCCAGCGCGAGGCGCTCGACGTCCTCGGCGTCCGCGGCGGGGGCGACCCGGCCGGGGCGAACGCCGACGCCCTCGCGGAGGTCATCGCCGTCGGCGCGCTGGCCGGCGAACTCTCCCTGCTCGGTGCGCTGGCGGCCTCCCACCTCGCCAGCGCCCACGAGGAGCTCGGACGCTAGAACCGGGGAACTACCCGTCGGTCTCCGACTCCGTGGTCTCCGCCCGCGCCGGGTCGCCCCGGTCGTCGCCTCCCGTCGGCGGTTCCCGCGCGCGCTGGAGGTACACCTGCCCGACGATGGGCGCGACGACGAGCACCGCGCCGACGACGCTGACCGCGAGGCCGAGCGAGGCGAGCGTCCCGACGAGGATGACGGCGAACCCGAGTGCCGCGGTTCCCTGTAGTCCGGCCTGCGTCCGCTTGCCGACCGCGGCGCTCCCGACGGCCGCGACGGCGAACGCGAGGCCGTAGACGGCGACGCCGAGCGTGGTCGGGTCGAACCCCGCGAGCCGGGAGACGCCGAACCCCTCGGAGAGGAAGAGCACCGCCCCGACGACCAGCAGGGCGCCCTGTGCGAGCGTGGTCCGTTCCTCGATTCGCTCCATGGCGCGGCGTTTGACGTCCCGGGATATGTAAGAAGCGGCCGTGGGCTGTCACGTCCGTCGCGCTACCGCTTGTCGGTGCCGTGCATCCACTCCAGGGCCGCTTCCAGCCCCTCCTCGTCGCGTATCTCGCGGAAGTGCCTCGCGGCACCCGAGTCCATGGTCAGCGCCCCGACGTACTCCTCGACACGCCCGTAGCGCCGGTAGCCCTGTGCCTCCTGCACGCCGTTTA
Organism: uncultured Halobacteriales archaeon; assembly: GCA_964474395.1. Taxonomy (GTDB): domain Archaea; phylum Halobacteriota; class Halobacteria; order Halobacteriales; family Haloarculaceae; genus Halomarina. The sequence continues at coordinate 5,987 of CAYYSW010000142.1, read as the reverse complement.
TCATGTCTTTCACGACGGCGACGGCCGTCCCGGGCGTCTTCCTGATGTCGGCCAGTTCGGACTCGACGGCCGCATCGAGGTCGTCGTCGGGGACGACGCGGTTGACCAGCCCCATCTCCGCGGCCCGCCGCGCGTCCACCGTCTTACCCGTGTACAGCAGCTCGCGAGCGTGTTTCAGCGAGTTCGTCACGAACGGGAGGACGAACTTCGGCGGTGGTTCCCCGAAGTGCAGGTCGGGGTAGCCGAACGTCGAGCGCTCGGTGGCGAGGGTGAGGTCACAGCAGACCGCGAGGTTGCACCCCCCGGCCACGGCGGGGCCGTCCACCGCGGCGACGACCGGCAGCCGAAGCGAGAACACCGCCTCCAGATGGGTCCGCTGGTCGAGAATCCGGTCGTCGACCGACCGCTCGACCTCTCCGCTCCCGATGTCGTAGCCGGCACAGAACGCCCGACCCGCACCGCGCAGGACCACCGCCCGGACGCCGTCTTCCCCCTCCGACCGCTCCAGTGCGTCCTCCAGTTCCGCGAGCAGCGTCGGGTTCAGCGCGTTCAGCGAGTCGGGACGGTCGAGGGTCACCCACGCCGCCCCGTCCTCGACGGCGTAGTCGAGACAGTCGTAGTCGTGCTCCGCCATGCCCGTGGGTTGTGACGGACTCACATATACCCTCAGGTCAGGTGGCGCGACTCGGCCGCGAGAAAGAGGGCGCCGCCGACGAGGACGGCGATGCCGAGCCAGAGCGCCACGACGCCGACTCCGCTGGCGACGAACAGGAAGCCGAACCCGACGGCACCGACGGCGTGGCCGATACCGACGAGGCGCTTCCCCCGGCGCAGGTAGACTATCGCGCCGAGGGCGAACCCCGCCGAGAGGACGCCCGTCGAGAGGAGGAAGGCGGGGATGTGGACGCCCCCGACGTCCACCCGGCCGACGACCGGCTGGGCGAGCATGAGGACGCCGGCGCAGGCCACGAACGCGCCGACGACCAGCGGCCACGGGTCGAGGTCCCCGAGGTCGGCGAGGCTCGTCGGCCGCTCGCTCGGTCCGTCGCTGTCGAGGTCGAGGTCGGGATCGGGATCGACCCCGTCGAACCCGTCGGACTCGTCGTCGCCGTCCACCGCCGAGTCGCCGGCGCTCACAGCAGTCGGTAGCGCCCGCCGGTCTCGCTCACCTCGCCGCGCCGGCGGAGTTTCTCCAGTGCGGTCCGGACGTAATCGGGGGGGACGCCCTCCTCGCCGGCGCGTTCGACGACGTCCTCCTCGGTGGGTCGGTCGAGGTCGCGCAGCGCCGCGAGGACGCGGTCCTTCCGGCTGCCCGAGGAGGTGTCCCCGCGACCCCGCCCGGCGCGCTCGCCCGCGGCGGCCACCTCGTCGCTGTCGAGACCGGAGCGTTCGAGGAACTCCTCGTCGTCCATCCCCGCCGCGTCTGCCGCCGCGTCGATGTCCGCGAACGACCCTACTTCGTTGTACGCCGCCTCGTTGTCCCCGCGCTGGGCGAGCAGTCGGGCGCGGGCCTCGCGGGCGGCGTCGATGTCGTCGCTGCGGTAGAACGACCGGAGCTTCCCGAACTGCGAGCGCCGGCCACACCGCGGGCAGCGCGTCGTCTCGGGGCGGTCCTCGACGAGTTTCAGCGCCCCGCAGTCGGGACACCCGACGACCGTGTACATACCACGACTACCGGCCCGAGCGCCCTGAATCCACCGAAGGCTTAGGGCGTTGCCGGGTGAGTGTGTGCCATGGACGTGCTCTCGCGCTCGGACCGCGACGACGACGAGGACGTCGACGGCGTCTACAACGCACCGCTCGTCTCGGGCGAGTCGATGAGCGCCCAGTACTTCCGGCTCGAACCGGGCGCCCGCCTCCCCGAACACAGCCACGAACACGAACAGACGGGCTACGTCACCGCCGGCGTCCTCACGCTCGTCGCCGAGGGCGAGGAACGCCGCGTCGGGGCCGACGACGCCTACCTCATCCCCGGCGGCGAACCGCACGCCGCCGAGAACCGCACCGACGGCCTCGTCGAGGGTGTCGACGTGTTCTCGCCGCCGCGGGACCCCTCCGACCTGCCGGTCTGAGATGCCCCTCCCCCGCGGTCGGGCGGGCGCGGTCGTCCTCGCCGTGCTGGTCGTCCTCTCGGGGTGTGGCGCGGCCGGTCCCGACTCCGCCGACCGGCCGACCGCGGTCACGCCCGCGCCGGTCCCGACGGACGCCCCGGCAGGGCCGGGCGTCGAACCCGTCCCCGGTCTGACGACCGAGGGGGTCGCCAGTCCGGTCAGGCTCGCCGAGGCCCACCGCGACCGCCTCTCGGAGGCGACGTTCACCCGGCGGACCACCGAGACCATCAGCGGCCCGGACGGGCCGCGCCGGACGACGACGGTCACGGTTCGGGCGAACCTGCGGGACTTCGCCTTCCGCTACCTCCGGACCCAGCGGGCCGCCCCGGAGTACCCGGTGCGGTCGGTGACGCCGGCGCTCGACCTCTGGAGCAACGGGAGCTACACGCTCAGCCGCGCCGAGGACGACGGCGCCGTCCGCTACGGCGTCGAGCGCGGACTGGCGTACGGGGAGGCGGTGACCGGCATCACCGGCAACGAGGCGGTCGTCAGGGTGCTCTCGGCGTTCGACCTGCGGGTGAACGAAACCGACGGGGGCTATCGGCTCACCGCGGACGGGGTACGTCGGGCCGGCGACCTCCCGATCCCGACGCTCGCCCGGAACCTCACGAACGCGACGCTCTCGGCGTTCGTCACCGACCGGGGCGTCGTCCGGTCCTACCGGCTGTCGTACGACGTGACGCTCGGTGGGGAGCGCCTGCGCGTCGTCGAGACGAGCGCCGTCCTCGCCGTCGGCGAGACGCGCGTCGAGCGACCCGCGTGGGCCGGGGCGGCGTTCGCGAACGCGAGCGCCGCGGCCCCGGAGACCGGAGGGGGCGACCGTCCCTGAGTGGGGGACGGCGAGCGCGTCGCTGGCGGGGACGGACGCGTCGAAAGAAGGGTACGAGTCGGGAGGGGCGAGCTTACGCGTTGTTGCGGATGTGCTCCGCGACCTTCTCGGCGAACTCGCTGGTGGCGAGCTTCTCGCCGCCATCGATCTGTCGCTCGATGTCGTAGGTGACCTGCTTCGAGGAGATGGTCGCCTCGAGGGCGTCGCGGACGAGGTCCGCGGCGTCGTTCCAGCCCATGTACTCGAGCATGATACGGCCCGAGAGGATCATCGCGCTGGGGTTGACCTTGTCCTGGCCGGCGTACTTGGGCGCCGAGCCGTGGACGGGTTCGGCGAGGATGCGACCGTCGCCGATGTTGGCGCCGGGCGCGATGCCGAGGCCGCCGATCTGCGCGCCGGCGGCGTCCGAGAGGTAGTCGCCGTTGAGGTTGGGCATCGCGAGCACGTCGTACTGCGAGGTGCGGGTGAGGAGCTGCTGGAGCATGTTGTCCGCGATGCGGTCGTTGACGACGACGGCGTTCTCGGGGGCCTCACCGTCCTGTTCCTCCCAGAGGGTGTCCTCGGTGATGACCTCCTCGCCGTACTCCTCCTCCGCGACCTCGTAGCCCCAGTCGCGGAAGGCACCCTCGGTGAACTTCATGATGTTGCCCTTGTGGACGAGGGTGACCGAGTCGCGGTCGTTCTCGAGGGCGTAGTCGATGGCCTTGCGGACCAGCCGTTTGGTGCCGAACTCGGTGATGGGCTTGATGCCGATGCCGACCGGGCCGTCGTGGATGGTCGAGTCGAAGCCCATGTCCTCCTCGATGAACTCGCGGACCTGCTCGACGCCCTCGCTGCCGGCCTCCCACTCGATGCCGGCGTAGACGTCCTCCGTGTTCTCGCGGAAGTTGACCATGTCCATGGCCTCGGGGTTCTTCACCGGCGACGGAACGCCGTCGAGGTGGAAGGTCGGGCGCATGTTCGTGTAGAGGTCGAGCTTCTTGCGGAGCGCGACGTTGAGGCTGCGGAAGCCGGCGCCGACGGGCGTCGTCAGCGGGCCCTTGATGGCGACGTTGAACTCCTTGATGGCCTCGACGGTGTCGTCGGGGAGGTTCTCGTCGTACTTCTCGCGGGCGCTCTCGCCGGCGTACAGGCGCATCCAGTGGATGTCGCGGCCCGTGGCTTCGGCGGCCGCCTCGAGAACGGTCTGGGCTGCGGGACCGACGTCCTGCCCGATACCGTCCCCGTAGATGATGGGGATGATAGGGTTCTCGGGGACGTCGAGCTCGTCGTTTTCGGCGTCCGCTACCGTGATTCGCTCGCCCTCGTCGGGTACCTCGACCTTCTCATAAGACATGCTCGGAACTCCCGGCGTCACGCTAAAAGGTCTGCCGTTATCCGATGCGTCGCAAGTGTTGCCAGGAGGTTTCGCCGCTCAGACCGGTCAGCCGTCGGGCGAGACGAGCACCTTCACCTGGTCGCTCCCCGGGTCGAGCAGCGACTCGAAGCCCGCCTCGACGATGTCCTCGAGGCCGATGCGACCGGTGATGAGCGGGTCGGGGTCGAGACGCCCGTCGGCGAGCATGTCGATGACCATGCCGTACTCCTCGCCCGAGCGGGGGCCGCCGAGATACGCCAGCGTGCCCGTCAGGGTGCGCTCGCCGAGCACGAGGTCGTTCGGGTTCGTCGTCACCCCCTCCTCCCAGATGCTCACGACGGTCGTCCGACCCTGCGGGGCCGCGCTCCGCACCGCGTCGTTGAACGACGCCTCGACGCCCGCCACCTCGAAGGTGACGTCCGCGCCGCCGCCGGTGCGGTCGGTGACGTACTCGACGGCGTCCGTGCTCGAGGGGTCGACCAGTTCGTCGGCGCCACAGTCGGCCGCCCGGTCGCGTCGCGCGCCGCGCGGTTCGGAGACGAACACCGTCCCCGCGCCGGCCGCGCGGGCACACTGGACGACCGAGAGGCCGATGGGACCGCTCCCGAACACCGCCACGGAGTCGCCGGCCCGCAGCCCCGAGCGACGGACCGCGTGGAGGCCGACCGCGAGCGGTTCGACCAGCGCGCCGTGTTCCAGGGGAACGTCCTCGCCGAGCGGGACGGCGCGTTCGGCGTCCACGACCACGTTCTCGGCGAACCCGCCGCCGCCCCCCGAGAGGCCGATGAAGCCGATGGAGTCACAGACGTGGTAGTTGCCCGAGCGACACTGCCGACACTCCCCGCAGTAGAGGATGGGGTTGACGGCGACGGCGTCGCCCGTCGCCAACCCAGTCACCGACCCGCCCACCTCGCTCACCCGGCCGGCGAACTCGTGGCCCATCGTGATGGGGGCCCGCTCCCCCGAGACGGGGTGTGGCTCGTCGTCGGGGACGAATATCGGCCCGGCGGCGTACTCGTGGAGGTCCGACCCGCAGATACCACAGGCCGCCACGTCGATGCGGACCTGCCCCGGCCCCACGTCCCGCGCCTCGATGTCCTCCACGCGAACGTCCTCGCGCCCGTGATAGGTGGCTGCGCGCATGGTTACTGTTAGCACGGAGCAACAAAACGCTGGCGTCGAGCCGGCCCTCCGACGTGATTCGACGACCGGACCGTCCTTCGAATCTCTTCACGTGCCGACGTAGTGGAACCATCTATCGATATCTATACTGAATAATCGTTAACGCTATACCGAGCACTTCGCTAGCATTTACCGCACCATGGCGGACTACGACCTATCGACGGAGGGGGGGCGACGCGAGGCGCTCCGACGGATGTTACTGATTCGGGCGTTCGACACGGAGGCCGGCGACCGGTTCGCGGACGGCGAGATACCGGGGTTCGTCCACCTCTACATCGGCGAGGAGGCGGTCGGCGTCGGGACCTGTTCGGCGCTCGACCCGGACGACTACATCGCGAGCACGCACCGCGGTCACGGCCACTGCATCGCGAAGGGTCTCGACCCGAAGCTGATGATGGCGGAGCTGTACGGCAAGCGCGACGGCTACTGCAACGGCAAGGGCGGATCGATGCACATCGCGGACGTCGACGCGGGGATGCTCGGCGCGAACGGCATCGTCGGCGCCGGC
>CAYYSW010000141.1:0-7054 GCA_964474395.1 uncultured Halobacteriales archaeon | reverse complement strand
CGAGGGCGGCCTCCGCCACCTCGTGGTAGCGCGTCTCGATGGAGAAGACGGCGTCCCCGGAGACGGACTCGATGGTCTCGACGGCGGTGTCGAGGCGGTCGAGTTCCTCGGCCGCCGAGAGCACCCCGAACCGCTTGTTCGCGGACTCGAGGCCCACGTCCACGATGTCGGCGCCCTCGTCGATGAGCGACTCGTCGACGAAGCGCGCCGCCTCGCCGGGGTCGTCGAAGACGCTCGGCTTGTACGGTGACTCCGAGGAGACGTTGAGTACGCCCATGATGCGCGGGGGGTGGTCGTCGCCGATGCCGAGGCCCGCCGCGTCCACGTTTCGCATACCGACACCACGGGCGGTAGCGCCAAAGCGCGTACGGTTCCGGCGCCTTCCCGTTCGGAGAACGCCCCCGAGGGTTTTTGTCCGGTACAGACAGAGATACTGACATGAACTGGTCCCCGGACCGCGACCTCCGACGGCGGATGGCACTGACCCTCGCCGCCCTCGCGGCGCTGACCCTCGCGTTCGGCGTCGGCCTCTCGCTGCTCGTCGCCTGGGGGTACGGGTTGCTCGACGGCCTGGTCGGGCTCGCGCTCCCGGCGCCGGTCCTCGTCGGACTGGGCGCGCTGACGACGCTCGTGGCGGGCGCCCTCGTCCTCCGGCGGGCGCTCCGACAGGACGCCGCCGAGACGTTCGACGCCGACCGCGTCGGACCGGCCGAGTACCCCACCCTCCACGCGACGGTCACGCGACTCGCACAGGCCGCCGACCTCCCGGTGCCCGCGGTGTACGTCGCCGACCGCCAGGGCCCGCTGGCGATGACGACCGGTCTCTCGACTGACGACGCCGAACTCGTCGTCTCGACGGGCCTGCTCGACGCGCTCTCCGAACGCGAACTGGCGGCGGTCGTCGCCCACGAACTCGCCCACGTGAAGAACCGCGACGCCGCCGTGATGACGCTCGTCGAGTTGCCCCTCGCGAGCGCCCGCCACCTCGGGATGGTGCTCCGCAGCAGCGGCGGCGTCCACTTCGCCCTCCTCGGCGTGGCCCTCGCGTCGTACGCGTTCTGGGCGACCGGCCGGGCGCTGGTCGCCTCGCTGTCGCGGAGCCGCGAACTCGCCGCCGACCGCGGCGCGACGGCGTTGCTCGGCGACCCGTCGGCGCTCGCGGGCGCCCTGGAGACGCTGGCCCACGACGCCACCACCGCCCCCGAACCCGACGCCCGCGAGGCGGGCCTCGCCGCCCTCTCCATCGTCCCGGAACCCGATGACGACACCGGCCCGAAGCTCACCTGGGAGAAGCGCCGGCCCATCGGCTGGAGCCTCCGCCTGCCGGTCCGCCGATTTCGCCGCCACGTCTCGGCGGAGTACGTCCGACCCCTGCTCGCGACCCACCCGGCGACGGGGGCGCGGGTCGAACGGCTCCGCGCGCTGGAACGCCGGAGCGAGCGCGAGTGAGGCCGAGGGGAGGGATCCAGCGGGTCGCTCGCCTGCGGACCCACGGGCAGCGAACGGGCCGTAGCGGGACCCCTCGGGGCGTCCCGACGCTATCGGGCGCCGTGTTCTCAAAAGCGTCGAGGACCGTCACCTAATCCTTTAGGTCAGCGGTCTATTATCCATGATGGTGAAGCTGTGATGAATGTCTGGACGTGGCACGCGAACTGACGTGGAATCGGAGCCGAAACCCGAACTGGAGCGCGAGCCGACCCCGTCGACCGTCGGCGGGGGCGACACCCTCGAGCCCTCGCTCGGCCTCGACGAACTGTTCGACCTCCTCGCCGACGAGGAGCGCCGGCGGGTCGTCCGCTGGCTGGCGGGTCGGGACGGGAGCGTCGAGCGGGCGCGCCTCGCCGCGGCGCTCGGAACCGGCGGGACCGACGCGGACGCCGACGAGCGCATCGAGGCGGCGCTCCATCACGTCCACCTGCCGGCGCTGGACGCGGCGGACGTCGTCGAGTACGACCGGGCAACGGGTCTAATCGCGCCGGCGGCCCACCTCGACGTGACGATGTCCTGCCTGGCGACGGTCGAGGGCGTCCACCTGTTCGCGGAGGACCACGCCTGAACCGGTACCGGGAACGGGTCCCTTTTCACCGCTCGTGGGGTACCTCCGGGTATGGCGAAGGTGAGCATCGGCCTCCGGGGTTGGCGGTTCGACGAGGAGGCCGTTCTCGACGACAGCGGGTCGCTCAAACCGCTCGCACAGATGCCCGAGGAGCCACGCGAGCGCATCGCGCGCCTGGCGACCCTCGTGAACAAGCCCTGTGACGCCTGCTGGCTCGTTCACGGCGAGGAGGAGCGGGAACGCTGCAAGCAGGCCCGGGTCGTCTACGGCGAACCACTCGGCGAGGTGCTCCTCTGTAACGAACACGAGGTGGACTTCCTCTACTGGTTCCGCGAGGAGGACGGGAGCGACCTCGCGGGCAACCGCCTCCTGCAGAACGCCTTCCACCAGTGGTTCGACGACGGGGGGCGCGCCCCCGAGGGGTACGGCGGGATGGACCACGTCGATACGGACCCCGACTCGCTGGTCCAGCCCGACCCCAGCCGGGAGCTGCCGGAGCTCGAACAGGAGCTCGCCGAGATGAGCGACGAGGAACGCGAGGCGCTGGACATCGACCTCTCGGACCTCGATATCTGACGCGAGACGCGCCCCTTTTGCCTCTCGACTGGCAACCCGTACCGATGAGTATCTCGGTCGCCGTGGTGGACGCGGAGACGCCGGGCAACGTCGGCACCATCGCCCGCGCGATGAAGAACTTCGGGTGCTCCGAGTTGCTGTTGGTCGACCCGCCGGACCTCGACCCCGACGGGGAGGCCTACGGCTTCGCCGGCCACGCCCGCGAGGACGTCCTCCCGGACGCCCGCGAGGTCGACTTCGATTACCTCGTCGAGCAGTACCACACGGTCGGCACGACGGCGGTCACCAACGACGACCACCGCCGTCACGTCCGCTACCCGTTCACGACGCCCGCGGAGCTCGCCGACTCCATCCGGGAGGTGGAGACCGACACCTGCCTCGTCTTCGGGCGCGAGCGCGTCGGCCTGCACAACTCGGAGCTCGAACGCCTCGACCAGGTGTGTGCCATCCCCGCCAGCGCCGACTACCCCGTCCTCAACCTCGGGCAGGCGGCGACCGTCGTCCTCTACGAACTCCGCGAGCTGACAGTCCCCGAGACCCAGTTGCCCGACGCCATCGAGCGCGCCCCCGAGGGCGACATCGAGGGACTCCACGAGCAGTTCGACACCTTCCTCGACGCGCTCGGTCACGACGAGGGCGGTCGCCGGCGGACCGGCCGGCTCATGCGCCGCCTGCTCGGGCGCGCCCACCCGACGACCCGCGAGGTCAGCACCCTCCGGGGCGTCTTCCGGAAGGCCGAGGACGGCCTGCGCCACGGCCTGCCCGGCGACCGCGACGATGGGTGAGTCCGGGCGCACGCGACGAGGGGCCGAACGCATACCGAACACGTCAAGCCGGTGGCACCCTTCAGTCCCGACGTGAACATGGACCCCAACAGGCGGACCCTCCTCGGCGCGCTGGCCGGCCTCGGCGCGAGCCTCCTCGCCGGCTGTACCGACGACGGGTCGGGTGACGACACCGGCGACAGCACCACACAGGCGACCGACGACGGCGCCACCGCCACCGCCACGGACGACGGCACGGCCACCACCACCGCTGACGGCGGCAACGGCGGGGGAGCGCCCTACGGCGGGTTCCTCGACGGCGTGACCAACTTCGACGGCGTCGTCGATATGACCGGGAACGACGCCGTCACCGTCGAGGTGGGCGTCGAGCAGAGCAACGGCCCCTTCGGGTTCGGCCCGGCGGCGGTGAAGGTGAGTACGGGGACGACGGTCACCTGGGAGTGGGTCGACGGGGAGAACTCCCACAACGTGAAGGCGACCGGCGGGGGATACAACTTCGAGAGCGAGTACGCCTCGGACGTGGGCTACACCTTCGAGCACACCTTCGAGACGGCCGGCGTCGCGAAGTACGTCTGTGTCCCCCACGAGACGCTGGGGATGAAGGGCGTCGTCGAAGTCGTCGAGTAGGCGTTGGGTCTTACGACCGCTTTCCGATCTCCTCGCGCAGGAGCGAGCTGACGACCTCGCCGTCGGCCTTCCCGCGCAGCGCGCCCATCGCCTCGCCCATCAGCGCCGAGAACGCACCCATCCCCTCCTCTTCGACCTGTCGCTCGTTACGCTCGACGACCTCGACGACCGTCGTGCGGACCTCCTCCTCGTCGACGCCGCCGAGTCCCGCCTCCTCTGCTGCCTCCTCGGCGGTCAACTCGGGGTGCTCGGCGAGCACCCGGAGGACGTCGCCGACGCCCTCTTTCGCGAGGTCGCCGGCGGTCACGCGGTCGAGGACGTCGAGGAAGTGCTCGTCGCGGAGGGTCCCGACGGGCACGCCGTCCCGGCGGAGCTCGGTGACGGTGGACTCGACGGTCCCGGCGGCGAGCGTGGCGTCCACGCCGCGTTCGACGGCCGCCTCGAAGACGGGCATCCGACGGCCGTAGGCGACCTGCTCCGCGAGCCCCTCGTCGAGGCCGTACTCGGCGGCGTACCGGTCGACCTTCTCGGTGAGGAGCTCCGGCGTCTCCACCTCGGTCACGTCGAGTTCGACCGGCGGCACGTCCGTCTCGGGGTACATCCGCGCCGCGCCGGGCAGGGGCCGGAGGTACCGGGAGGTGCCGTCCTCGTTCGCGCCGCGGGTCTCCTCGGGGACGCCCGCGATGGCGGCCTCGGCGCGTTCGGCGACGGCGTCGATGGCGCTCTCGGCGACGGACGCCGAGGCGGCGACGAGGGCGACGGCGTCACCCTCACCCACCCCGACGGCGTCCCGGAGCTCCTCGACTTCCGACTCGGTGACGCCGTACGCGGGCAGTTCGTCGGTGTGGAAGATGCCCCCGGCGCCCGAGCGCTTGGCGTGGTCCGAGAGTTCGGTGCCGAGGCGACGGTCGGGCTGTATTTCGCGGCCGACGAGCCCCTCGAACCCGTGGAGGGGGACGGCGAGGACGGCGTTCGCGGAGGCGATGACGCCGCTCTCGGTGTCGGTGAACACGTCGGTGACGTCCATCGGGTCGCCGACGCTCGCCCCTCGCTCGGCGAGTTCGTCGCGTATCTCGACGAGGGCGACCTGCCGGGCCACCTCGTTGCGGACGATGTCGTCGATGTCGTCGAGGCTCTGGACCCCCTTCAGTTCGACGCGGGCGCCCTCCGCGATGGAGATGTTCACGTCCTGTCGGATGGTCCCCAGCCCGCGTTTCACCTGCCCGGTCGAGCGCAGGAGCATCCCGATCTGTGCGGCGGCCTCGCGGGCCTGTTCGGGCGAGCGGATGTCCGGCTCGGTGCCGATTTCGATGAGCGGGATGCCCAGCCTGTCCAGCGAGTAGACGACGCCCTCCTCGTGTTCGTCGACGCGGCCCGCCGACTCCTCCTCTAGGAGCATGTCGGCGATGCCGACCGGCCCCTCGCTCGTGTGTATCTCGCCGTCGGTGGCGACCAGCGACGAGCGCTGGAACCCGGAGGTGTTCGAGCCGTCAACGACGATCTTCCGCATGACGTGGGCCGTATCGACGGGCGTCGCGTCGAGCAGCTGCGCGATTTCGAGGGCCACCTCCAGCGCCTCGTCGTCGAGGCGGTGGGGCGGTTCGTCGTCCTCCTCGACCAGACAGGTGGTGTCGTAGGCGAGGTACTCGAACTCGCGGTCGACGCGGCTCTCCTCCAGTGCGGCGTCGTCTATCTCGCCGAGTTCCGAGCGGGTGGGATGCAGGTAGCGGGTGAGCGTGCGGGTCGCCTCCTCGGGTTCCCGTCGCTCGGTCGGACACCCGCAGTAGAGCTTCGTGGCGGTGTCGAGTTGCTGGTGTATCTCCAGCCCCGCCACGAGGCCGAGTGCCTCGTAGTCGTGTTCGGAGTCGCTCATTACCGGGCACTGCGGGGTCGTCGGCTAAAAAGGATGCAGTCTCCGCTCGGCCGCCGAGGACGCCCCCGCTTTTGTCCGCTGGGCCCCTCCGTTCGGACGATGGACCCGCCGACGGGCCGCCGACCGGCGCTCGCCCTCGCCTGTGTCGTCCTCCTCGTTCTCGCCGGGTGCAGCGCGCTCGCGCCGGCGCCCGGCGACGGCGGACGACAGGTCACGCCCGCGCCGGTCCCGGTCGACGACCCCGACGGGACCGTCCCGGAGGGTCGGTACCCGCCGGGTGTGGGACCGTCGGGCGTCACCGACGCCCTCACCCTCGCGGGAGCCCACGAGCGGCGCGTGGCGAACCGCTCGTACACGCTGACGACGGTGACGGCTCGCGCCCGGGAGAGCCACTCGCTGAACGTCGTCCGGACGGAGGACGTCCTCCGGGTCCGACGGCCGGGGCTCTACCGGCAGACCGTCAGGACGACGAGCAACTGGTTCGGCAACGGCGTCAGCGTCGAGGAGCGCGTCGGCGTCTACGCAGACGGCACCACCCGCTACGTCCGGACCGTCGAGAACGGGAGCGCCCGGTACGACCAGGATTCGATCGCGCGCTGGCGGGACCGGTCGGGGAGCCACGCCGAACAGGCCGGGCGGTGGGTGGCGCGCTACCTCGACGCCCCCGAGACGGCCGTCCGGACGGTGACCCGCGACGGGCGGCGGGGGGTGCGGATACGGGGACGGGGGGACCGGGTCCCGTGGGGCCGGGACTACCGCGTCGTCGCACACGTCGAGTCCGGCGTCGTCGTCCACCTCGACGCGAAGTGGGTCGAACGACGGGAGGGCGGCGACGTCTACCGGCGCGTCGAGTGGACCTACGACCGCATGGGCGCGACGACCGTGTCGCCCCCGGAGTGGTACGGGGCGGCGCTGGAGGCGGCGAACGGGTCCTGATGGACTCGGCTTCGACCGACGGGCGCCTTACTCCTCGTCGCCGAGGATGCCCGGTTCGGTCATCGCCATCGGGTCGAGCACCTCGTCGGCCTCGCTCTCGCTCAGGTAGCCCTTCTCGACGGCCACCTCGCGCACGGTCTTGCCCTCCTTGAGCGCCGTCTTCGCCACCTCGCTGGCCTTGTCGTAGCCGATAGCGGGGTT
>CAYYSW010000140.1:0-7059 GCA_964474395.1 uncultured Halobacteriales archaeon | reverse complement strand
AGAAGCGCGTCACCGCGATGATCGGCCCCTCGGGCTGTGGGAAGTCGACGTTCCTGCGGTGTATCAACCGCATGAACGACCTCATCGACGCCGCGCACGTCGAGGGGGAGCTCACCCTGCGCGGGAAGAACGTCTACGACCCCGACGTCGACCCCGTCGCGCTCCGCCGACGTGTGGGGATGGTGTTCCAGAAACCCAACCCGTTCCCCAAGAGCATCTACGACAACGTCACCTACGGGCTGGACATCCAGGGCATCGGCGGCGACCACGACGAGATCGTCGAGCGCTCGCTGAAGCGCGCGGCCCTCTGGGACGAGGTCAACGACCGCCTCGACGAGTCGGGGCTCGAACTCTCCGGCGGGCAGCAACAGCGCCTCTGTATCGCGCGTGCCATCGCGACGGACCCGGAGGTGCTCCTGATGGACGAGCCGGCGAGCGCGCTCGACCCGGTGGCGACGAGCCAGATCGAGGACCTCATCGAGGAGCTCGCCGAGGACTACACGGTCGTCATCGTCACGCACAACATGCAGCAGGCGGCACGCATCTCCGACAAGACCGCCGTGTTCCTCACCGGCGGCGAGCTCGTCGAGTTCGACGACACCCAGAAGATCTTCGAGAACCCCGAGAGCGACCGCGTCGAGGACTACATCACGGGCAAGTTCGGGTGACCGCGCAGTGGCGCGCGAGTCGCTCCAGGAACGCCTCGACGACCTGGCGGACGCCGTCGGGGAGATGGCCGCCCTCGTCGTCTCCCGCCTGCGAGTCGCGAGCGCCGCGCTGACCGAGGGCGACGCCGACCGTGCCCGATCGGTCCTCGACGGCGACGACGCGGTCAACGAACGGTATCTCGACATCGAACACCGCTGTATCGACATCGTCGCGCTCCGCCAGCCGGTGGCGAGCGACCTCCGGCTCGTCGCCGCCTCCTTCAAGATCATCACCGACCTCGAACGCGTCGGCGACCTCGCGGTCAACCTCGCGGAGTACGCGCTGGCGGCCGACCGCGAGCTCCTCCCGGACGTGGACGTCAGCGAACTCGCTGCCGTCGCAGTCGGGATGGTCGAGGACGCGATGACCGCCTACGAGGAGGCCGTCGCGGCCCTGCGCGACGGGGACGGCGACCCCGAGCGCACCGCCGACAGCGTCTGGCGCTGTCACGAGGTGGCCGACCGCGACACCGAACTCGACGCGCTCTGTGCGCACGCGAGTACGGTCGTCGTCCGCGCGCTGGTCGACAACACCTCCACCGGCGACGTCGACGCCCTCATCGAGGACGTCCAGGTCCTCCTGCTCACCGTCCGTGACCTCGAACGCGTCGGCGATCACGCGGTCAACGTCGCCGCGCGCACCCTCTACATGACGACCGGGAGCGACGAGCTCATCTACTGACCGCGGGGTCAACCCCCGCGGGGACTCGGTACTCGCTCCGGCGTCTCCCCAAACCCCTTCGTTTCTACTGAACGGTGCGCGCCGACGGCCGCGAGCGGGCGTCTCGGTGGCGTTCGGTGGAGTCCACCGCCGCGGCGCGCTCGACGGGAAGCCCCCGGGTGCACGGGTACGTACGTCTCGGGAGCCGTCCGGACGCGTCTTAGCGAGCCTTTTGTCGGGGGCGGCGAACGGTCCACCCGGCGCGAGACAGCCACGGCCCGAACGGTCCGCGCACGTCCCCCCGTGCCGTGACGGAGGGCCGACGCGCCGCCTCCCCTCGTCTGCGTCTCTTTCGTCGGCCGGCCGGCGAGCAGAGCGGTCCACCACGGGCCGCTCGGCCGGTCGCCTCTCGGCTCAGTCCGAGAACTGCTCCTGGATGATTCGCAGCGCCTCCTCGCGGTCGTCCCAGTCGACGAACATGGCGACGCTCGTCGCGCTCGTGATGAGGTCGTGGACGTTGATGTGGTTGTCCGCGAGCGGGTTCACGATCTGCTGGATGACGCCCGGCTGGTTGGGCAGTTCGCCGCCCGTCACCCGGATGACCGCCACGTCGTGTTCGACGGTGACGCTGGAGAGCGTCTCGTCGTCGACGACGCACTCGTGGAGGATGGTCTCGGCGCGCTCCGCGACGGTCGCGTCGACGTAGTACGTCAGCGAGTCCATCCCGCTGGCGACGGCGTCGATGTTGATGTCGGCCTCCTTCAGCGCCGAGGAGAGCACCGCGTTGATGCCCGGCCGGTTGCGGATGGCCCGGCCCGCGACGGTGAGACAGGCGAGCGGTTCCTCGCGGAGGTCGATGAGGTTCTCGAACTGCCCTTCGATGCTCGTTCCCCCGGTGAGGAGGTCCCCGTGCTGGTAGTGGACGACGCGCACCGAGAGGTCGCCGCTCTTGTAGCTGAGCGCGCTCGGCGCGATGACCTCCGCGCCGCGGAACGAGAGGTTCCGGAGTTCGTCCACCGTGATCTCGCCGACGTTGCGCGCCCCCTCGACCACGGAGGGGTCGCCGGTCATGACGCCCTCGACGTCGGTGACGATGACCACCTCGTCGGCACCCATGTAGTTGCCGAGCATGACGGCGGTGGTGTCGGAGCCACCGCGCCCGAGGGTCGTCGTGTTGCCGGCGCGGTCCTGCGCGAGGAACCCCGTGATGACCGGGACGACGCCGTCGAGCTGGTCGGCGAGCGCCTTCGCGCGGCGCTTGGTCTCCTCGACGTCGACCTCGCCGCGGGCGTTGGTGATGACCGGCCAGTCGTCGCGGCCGGGTTCGAGGAAGACGGCGTTGATGCCGCGCGCGCCGAGGGCGGCCTTCAGCATCCGGACGGAGGTGCGCTCGCCCATCGAGACGATCTCCGCCCGGTCGGCCTCGTCCGCCTCGAAGGCGATGGCGTCGAGGAGGAAATCGGTGGTCGAGCCCATCGCGCTGGCGACGACGGCGACCTCGTGGCCGTTCTCGACGGCGGCGGCGATGGAGTCGGCCGCCCGGTTGACCCGGTCGCCGTTCCCGAGGCTGGTCCCGCCGAACTTGGCGACGACGCGCATCAGGCGTCACCTCGGGGTGCGAATGCTACCGATACCGGTCCCTGCGTGTGCGTGCTGTTCATTGTCGTCCACGAGGCTGGGAACGAGTATAAACTGCAGGAATCCTCCGAAGGCTTGCCGGACGGGGGGACGGATTTAATCCGTGCCCCCCGCTAGCAGAGGTATGCACGTTCGCGACGCAGTGGAATCGGATGCCGAGCGGTTGGCGGCGCTGACCGGCGCCCCACAGGACGTGATGCGAAACCTCGTCCACGACCGGACCGTCCGGGTGGGCCTCGACCTCGACGGCGAGGGTGGGGACGGGGGCGACGGGGCCGACCCGGAGGACATCGAGGGGTTCGTGAGCTTCGACGCCCGCCGCGATACGGTCCACGTCACACAGCTGGAGGGTCCACGCGAGGTCTGCGAACGACTGCTCGAGGAGCCGGTCCGGTTCGCCCGCGGCGAGTCGATGGCCGTCGAACTGCTCGTCGCCGAGACCGACGAGGAGACGCGCGCCGCCGCCGAGAACGTCGGGTTCACCGAGAACGGCCTCGGGCCGCGCTTCGAGGGGACGCGGACCGTCAGATACCGCTGGAACGGTTAGCAGACCGGCTTGGGGTTGACGCCCATCTCCTCCAGTCGCTCGGTGTACTCCTCGTAGGCGGCCTGGATGGCCCCCGAGGCGGCCTCCAGCGCGCGGTCCCAGTCATCGTCGTCCTCACAGACCGTATCGAGGAGCGATCCCGCGCGCTCCAGTTGCCCGTCGAGTTCCGAGCCGAGTTCGCGAAACAGCTGGCTCGTCTGCGGGTCGGCCTGCCCGACGAAGAACCCCACCAGCTGGTCCTTCGACTTCTCGGCGGCGAGCGTGCGGCCGAGGAACCCCCCGGCGCGTTCGACGGTGCCGTCGAGGTCACGGAGGTACGACTGGATGGCGGGTACCTCGTCGACCGCCACCTCGTCGGCGTCGAGCTTCCCGAGGACCCGCTCGTAGTGGTCCTCCTCCTCGTCGGCCGTCTCGCGGAAGGCCTCGGCCGCCTCGCCGTCCTCGCTCTCGGCCCACGCCGCGAACGTCTCGCCGGCGGCGCGTTCGGCGACGGCGGCCGCCCGGAGGACCGTCTCCTCGTCCATCTCGCCGCCCGTGTCGGCGTACAGCGCCTTCGAGGACCCGAGCCGTGAGAGGGCCGTTCGGTTCTCCTCGCGGACGCGGTCGACGAAGTCGTCGGCTGTCATGGCCCGGGCTACGGCGGGCGCGGGCTTGTATGTTGTACACGCCGACGAATCTTTCACCCACCCCCGCGTGCCGGCGAGTATGGACCGAGTGCCAAGCGTCATCGCCGGGGGGTTCGCCGGGACGGTGGTCCTCTCGCTTCTCCTCCTCCTGCTGGAGGTACAGACCAGAGAGCAGATACAGACGTTCGACGTCATCGCCCGGTTCGTCGGCGTCCCGGGTCAGTACGTCGTCGGGTTCGTCATCTTCGTCGTCGCCGGCGTCTTCGCCTGGCCGCTGGTCTTCGTCGCGCTGGAGGGGTACCTCCCGCTGGGGCCGGACCCCGCCGCCCGCGCCGTCGGGATGGGCGTCGCGCTGTGGGTCGCGTTCGTCATCACCGGCCGGGGCGACATCGGCGGCCCGCTGCTCATCATCTTCGCGGGCTACACGCTCGTCGCACACGTCGTCTACGGCTTCGTCCTCGGTGCCGTCTACGCCCACCTCCACGGCGGGACCCAGCTCCCCACCGAGGAGTACACCTACGGCTGAGCCGGCGTCCGGCCCGTCGGCTTCGGATACCTTCATCGTCCTCTGCACAGGATTTTAGTCGGAACGCCGAGGACACGAGCGCGCAATGCCAGGAGAGAGCTACGGGCTCATCAGCCTGCTGCCCGCGCTGGTCGCCATCGGCCTGACGCTGGCGACGCGACAGGTCCTGCTGTCGCTGTTCGCCGGTATCTGGCTCGGCGCGACCATCCTCGTCGGGTTCAACCCGGTCGCAGGCGCGGCCCGCGCACTCGAGTTCGTGGTAGGCAACGTCACCGCGACGTGGAACATGAAACTGCTCCTGTTCACGTTCCTCGTCGGAGCGATGCTGGGGATGATATTCCTCTCGGGCGGGATGTCGGCGCTCGCATCGCGCATGGCGGAGGGCATCCGAACGCGGCGACAGGCCGAGCTCAGCACCTCCGTGCTGGGGATGCTCATCTTCGTCGACTCGTACGCCTCGACGATGATAACCGGGTCCGTGATGCGCCCCATCACCGACCAGTTCGACATCTCCCGGGAGAAACTGGCGTACATCCTCGACTCGACCACCTCGCCCACCGCGTCGGTGGCGGTGGTCTCGACGTGGCTCGGCTTCGAAATCGGCCTCATCAGGGACCAGTTCGAGGCCCTCGGCATCGGGGCCGACCCGTTCGTCCTGTTCCTCCAGTCCATCCCCTACCGGTTCTACAGCCTGCTGGCGATGGCGCTCGTGTTCGTCATCGTCCTGACGGGGTGGGACTTCGGCCCGATGAAGGCGGCCGAGCGACGGGCCGAGCGGACGGGGCAGGTCGTCCGCGAGGGCTCCGACCCGCTCATCGAAACGCAGGAAGACGACATCGCCACGCCCGACCACGTCGACCCCGAGTGGTGGTACTTCGCGGCGCCCATCGTGGCGCTCGTCGGCATGACCGCCTTCGGCCTCCTGTACAGCGGCGGCCTGACGTGGGGCGCGTTCGCCGGCCCCCTCCTCGCCGGGAACCTCGGCGGGGTATCGAACGTGCTGGTCGACGCCATCTCGAACGCCTCGACCGCCAACGCCATCCTCTGGGCGTCGTTCAGCGGGGCCGCGACCATCCTGTTCATCCTCGTGGGCCACGCACGCGTCGGCCTCGAGGCCGTCTCCGACGCCATCTTCGACGGGTTCAAGATGGTGATGTTCCCCGTCGTCGTGCTCTCGCTCGCGTGGTCCATCGGGGCCGTCTCGCAGGCGATGGGCGTCGGGGACTTCGTCGTCGGCGTCGCCGAGGGCGTCATCACGCCGTCGATGCTGCCGGCCGTCGTCTTCGTCTCGGCGGCGATCATCTCCTTTTCCATCGGCACCTCCTGGGGGACGATGGGCATCCTCTTTCCCGTCGCCGTCCCGCTCGCCCACTCGCTGGGCGCGCCGCTGGCCGCGGCCATCGGGGCCATCCTGACGGGGTCGCTGTTCGGCGACCACTGCTCGCCCATCAGCGACACGACGGTGCTGTCGTCGATGTTCGCGGCGAGCGACCACGTCGACCACGTCAACACGCAGATTCCCTACGCCGTCCTCGCGGGGAGCATCGCGACCCTGCTGTTCCTCGCGAGTGGGTACGGCCTGTCCGCGCTGCCCGCCCTCGCCGTCGGCTTCGCCGCCCTCGTCGGCGGGGCGTACGTCCTCTCGGAACACGTCGACGTCGGGCGCGTCACCGTCTACGACAACGACGCCGACCTCGGCGTGGACGACTGAACCCGACCCGGGACGGGGCGACCGGGACCCGCCGTCCGTCCGGGCTTCACCGTCGGAACGGGGACCGATTCTGACGGGGAGCGAAAGCGGCAAAACCGACAAACGGCGCGGTTTCTGATAATCGGCCTCAACCTATTTCCCCCCGGCCCTCGGAGGTGGGATACGAGTCCCACTCGCACCCCACCATGGTATCCATGCAGCTCCCCGGCCTGCTACTCGCCGCCGGTCTGTTGTGCGCGCTCGTCCTCGTCGGCGCGGTCCGGCGACGACGAACGGCGCCCGACGGCGGGTACGTCCAGCCGACCGGGACCGAGACGGAGACGGCCAAGCCGACGGGCCTGTTGCGCTGGTTCACGACCGTCGACCACAAGGACATCGGTATCCTCTACATCCTGTTCGGCACGCTCGCGGCGCTCTGGGGCGGGACCGACGCGACCATGGCCCGGACGGAACTGCTGACCCCCGCCGAGACCATCTGGTCGAACGAGACGTACAACGCCCTCTTTACCACCCACGGCATCACGATGATCTTCTTCTTCGTCGTGCCGGTGTTCGCGGGCATCGCGAACTACCTCCTGCCCATCCTCATCGACGCCGACGACATGGCGTTCCCGCGGATCAACGCCATCGCGTTCTGGCTGCT
>CAYYSW010000139.1:0-7083 GCA_964474395.1 uncultured Halobacteriales archaeon | reverse complement strand
CGATGTACTTTTTCGACGCCCGCCGAGAGGTCCAGTTCCTCCTGGACCTGCACCCCGAGGAGCGTCGCGTCGGGCTGGTAGTTGCGCGCCCGGGTGACGAGGTCCTCGTAGGTGTCGTACACCTCCCGGTTGGGAACGCCGACGCGCACCCCGCCGATGTCGGACTTGTGGAGGATGTCCGGCGAGACGATCTTCATGACGACGTCGCCCTCGATGGCCTCCGCGACCTCCAGCGCCTCGTGGGGCGAGGTGACGACGTCGCCGGCGGGCGTCGGGATGCCGTAGGCGTCGAGCAGCCCCATCGCCTCCACCCCGAGGCGTGTCTCGCCCCGGTCGGCGGCGGCTTCGAGGACCTCGCGGGCGGCCTCACGGTCCACGTCGAACGTCGTCGGGGACTCGTACTCGCGGTCCCGCACCGCCGTGTACTCGCGGAGGGTGTCGAGGCTCCCCACCGCCCGGGCCGGGTCGAAGTACGCCGGGATGCCGGCGTCGTTGAGCGTGCGGGTCGCCTCGCGCGCCGAGTCGCCACCCATGAAACACGCCGCGACGGGCTTGCCGGCGGCGGCTTGCTTCTCGACGATCTCGGCGGCGAGTTCCTCGAACGTGAGGACGGCGACCGGGCAGGTGATGACGACGACGGAGTCGACGTTCGGGTCCGCGAGCGCGGCCTCGATGGCCGCGCCGAAGCGTTCGACGGGCGCGTCGCCGATGACGTCCACCGGGTTGTAGACGTTCGCCTCCTCGGGGAGTACCTCCCGGAAGCGGTCGAGGGTCGCGTCGGCGAAGGAGGCGAGCGAGAGCCCCGAGTCGCCCACCGCGTCCGTCGCCATCACGCCCGGCCCGCCGGCGTTGGTCACGACGGCCACCGAGTCGCCCTCGGGCAGCGGCTGGCCGGCCAGCGCCTCGGCGGCGTCGAACAGTTCCTCGACGGTCTCCGCGCGGAGGACGCCCGCCTGCTCCAGTCCCGCCTCGTAGGCCGCCTCGCTGCCCGCGATGGTGCCCGTATGCGAGGCGGCGGCGTGTGCGCCCGCCTCGGTCCGGCCCGACTTCACGACGACGACGGGCGTCTCGGCCGTGACCTCGCGGGCGGTGTCGATGAACGCCCGCCCGTCGGTGATGCCCTCGAGATAGCCGAGCACGACCGACGTGTCGGGGTCCGCCCCCCACGTCTCGACGAAGTCGCGCTCGTCGAGGACGGCCTTGTTCCCGAGCGACACCACGTCCCGGAACCCCAGTCCGCGGTCGTTCGCCCAGTCGAGGACGGCCGTGATGAACGCCCCCGACTGGCTCATGAAGGAGACGTCGCCCGGCAGGGCCATGTCCGGGCCGAAGGTGGCGTTCAGCCCCGACCCCGTCGAGAGGACGCCGAGGCTGTTCGGGCCGACGAGGTGGAGGTCGTACGCCTCGGCCACCTCCCGCAACTCGCGTTCGCGGCGCGCGCCCTCGCTCCCCGCCTCGCCGAACCCGGCGGTGATGACGACGACGTTCCCGATGCCGGCCTCGCCCGCCTCCCGCACCACGCCCACGGCGACCTCGAGCGCGACGACGACGACGGCGAGGTCGACCTCCCCGGGGTCGGGGACGCTCGCCACGTCCGGGTAGGCGCGCTCGCCGAACACCGTCTCGGCGTTCGGGTTCACCGGGACCGTCTCGCCGACGAACGAATCGAGCATGTTGCGCGTCACCGCGCGGCCGACCGATCCCTCCCGTTCGGTCGCGCCGACGACACACACCCGGTCGGGGTCGAACAGCGCGTCGAGTCCTGACTCCATTCCTCGTCGGAGGGGTTCTCCGGGCGGCCGGTTATACGTGACGAGTGTCGGTAATCCGACCAGTTATCGCTCCGCGAAGGCCGCGACGGTCGCCCCCGAGAGGTCACGGAGTGTGGCGGGGTCGATGGGGAAGACGGCCTCCGGGGTGCCCGCCGCCGCCCACACTGTCTCGAAGCCGGTCAGCGTCTCGTCCATGAACACGGGGACGTCCGCCTCGTGGCAGAACGGCGGGACGCCGCCGATGGACCACCCGACGGTCCCGCGGACGTCCGCGGCGTCGGCCATCCCCACCGACCCCTCGGGGACGCCGAGAAGGGCGGCGACGCGGTCCATATCGACGCGGTTCGCGCCGCTGGTGACGCAGACCACGAGGGAGCCGTCGGCGTCGACGACGATGCTACTCGCTATCTGTGCGACCTCGCAGCCGACGGCGGCCGCGGCGTCCTCGGCCGTCTTGGTCCCGTCGTCGAACTCAGTCACCTCCGGGTCGAAGCCGTAGCGCTCGCGTGCACGGCCGGCGAACTCCTCGGCGCGTGGATGCATGGCATCCGATGTGATGGGCCGCCCCATAGCGGTTCTGGTGTGGAAGGGGAGCAGGAGGCCATAGTTCAAACGGCTCTCTGTTGCTACAGAAGCGGTATTTCCGTGGGTAACTCACGACGGGTATGAAGCGACGGACCTTCCTGACCACGCTTGCGGCGGGAACGACGGCCGCGGCGGCCGGTTGTATCGGGAATTCGGACGATGCAGGTCCCGGCGGAACCGGGAACGGGAGCGGAAACGGAACCGGGGACGCAAGCGAGAACGGATCGGACGACACGACGACGCGACCGTCGGTGACGCTCGCGAACACGGACTTCAGCGTCGTCTCGCAGGACTGCGGACAGGGGACCGACGACTCCGACGTGACCTACCAGGCGAGCGCGGTCGCGGTCGAGGGCGTCATCAGCGCTTCCGACACCTGCTACACCGCCCGGATGAAGGACGCGACGTACGACCCCGACGCGGACACGCTCACGGTCGCGGTCGAGACCTACGTCCCCGAGGAGAACGAGGGGAAGGCGTGTGCGCAGTGTCTCGTCGACATCGAGTACGCGGCCACCGTGAACTTCGAGGGGGGCCTCCCCGCGACGGTCGTCGTGACCCACGGGGGCAAGCAGGTGGCGTCGGCGGAGCAGTAGGGACGACCGGCGGCCACCCCGATATTTGGTCGTCCGGCGAGTGGGGCTGCACATGACCGGCTACCGACCGACGACCCGCCCGCCGGGGCTCCGGAGGCGGGCGTGACGCGCGTCGCCGCCGTCCAGTCGCGCGTCGAGGACCTCGACGTGGACGCGAACCTCGCGCACCTGCGCGAGCGCTGTCGCGCCCTGCCCGACGACGTGCGCGTGGCGCTGTTCCCCGAACACTTCCTGACGGGCTACGTCGCCGACGACCGCCTTCAGGACGTCGCGCTCGCGGCCGACGGTCCGGAACTCGACGTGGTGTGCGAGGTGGCCGACCGCGAGGGGCTGGCCCTGCTCGTCGGGTTCGTCGAACGCGAGGGGGAGGGCGAGAACGGGGACGAATCGGGTGACGGACCGACGCTCTACAACGCGGCGGCGTACGTGACCGGGGAGGAGGTGACGGTCTACCGCAAGCGCCACCTCTGGGCGAGCGAGCGCGCCGTGCTCACGCCCGGCCAGGAGCGCGTCGTCGTCGATTCGCCCGTCGGACGGGCGGGGCTGCTCACCTGTTACGACCTCAACTTCGTCCGCGAGAGCGCCGCGTTCACCGAGCAACGGGTGGACGCGCTGTTCGTCGTCGGCGCGTGGCCCGCCGCCCACGGCGCGAACTGGCGACTGCTCGCTCGCGCCCGGGCGCTCGACGGCGTCCGCTGGGTGGTCGCGGCCGGACGGACGGGCGAGCGGACCGTCGGCGACGGACAGGTGACGTACAACGGCCGCTCGCTGGTCGTGAACCCGAACGGCGGGGTCGCACACGCCCTCGACCGGCGCGCCCGCGACCTCGTCGCGACCCTCGACCCGGCGGTCCTCGCGGGGGACCGCCGGGCGATCGGAATTTTCCACGACGGGAGCGAGGACCCCCACAACCACTAATTCGATTTTAGGAATGCCAAAATTGTTTTTCCTGCACGGTAACGGTTAAGTGGGAGGCGCACTAGGTTGAAAACGAGATGAGCACCCAAGGAGAACACGAGGTCCGACAGCAGGCGGACGAGGTCGAGGAGAGTGCGCTTCGCATCGACGTCGACCGCGCAGAGCAGATCATCGACGCGCTGAACACCGACCTCGCCAACGCCTACGTCCTGTACCATCAGCTGAAGAAGCACCACTGGAACGTCGAGGGCGCGGAGTTCCTCGAACTCCACCGCTTCCTCGAGGAAGCCTACGAGCACGTCGAGGAGGGCGCCGACGTCATCGCCGAACGCGCACAGGCGCTCGGCGGCGTTCCCATCGCGGGCCCGGCCAACCAGCAGGAACGCGCCACCGTCGAGTTCGAGGGCGAGGACGTCTACGACGTCCGCACCTCCCTCGAGAACGACCTCGAGATGTACGGCGACATCATCGAGGACATGCGCGACCACATCGAGCTCGCCGACAACCTCGGCGACTACGCCACCGAGGAGATCCTCCGCGAGATCCTCGTCCAGGTCGAGGAGGACGCCCACCACATCGAACACTACCTCGAAGACGACACCCTCGTCCTCGAGGAAGCGACGCACTGAGGCGGGCGCTCGACTCCCCAATCCGTCCGGTTTCAATCCTTCCGATTTTCACGCCGCGTAGCGACCGCTCTGTCGAAATCGAGTGAGGAAGAACGAACCGACTACCGGGTCCCGAGCGGTCGGAGAGACGCCGGAACCGTGTCGTCCCGCCTACGGTTCGAGGTCCACGACGGTGTCCGTCGCGATCCAGCGGTCGCGGTTGCCGTCCTCGGTGAAGACGGTCCGGTCGGGGGAGGGGTTGTGTGCGGTCACTGGTCGGTCCGCGTCGTCCGACTCCGGCGACGTCGTCATTATCGGATTAGGCGAGCCTAAATGATAAAAGTGTTTTGGTGGACCTAAACCGTGCGGGAACTCAGAGCGGTAGCCAGTCCGTCTCGATGTCCTCCTCGCGGAGGTGCCAGCGCTGCTCGATGGCTGCCGGCCCGGCGAGGTCGACGGCGTGTTCGTCGGTCGGACGGTCCGTCGCACGCACGTCGATGACGGCGTCGAACAGGTCGGCGAAGCGCTCGACCGTCTCGCTGTCGGCCGAGGCCGGGAGGTGGACGTGACACATCCCGTCACGCGAGCGCGTCTCCTCGACGACCGACGAGAGGAACGCGCGGACGTCCGCCTCGTCGTGGCCGTCGACCAGCGCGCGCAGCGAGTCGATACAGACGCGCAACTCGGCGGGGTGGAGGTCGTCGGCCTCCCGCTCGAAGGATTCGATGGCCGCGACGATCTCGCGCCGGAGCGTCTCCAGGTCGTCGACGTCGGACGAGGGTCCGTCCGTCGCGGCGGCGGCACCGCGGGTCGCGGGGCGTCGGTCGATGACTTGGAGGGTCGATTCGTCGCTGCCGTCCGCACGAACGCCCGCACCGGGGACCGCGTCCGTCAGGACGACCAGTCGGCGGCGCGTGTCGGTCGAGGCGTCGCCGAGCAGTCGCCGGCAGATACTGACGTGCGTCTCGCTACAGGACGCGCCGACGACGAGGAGCCCGCTACCACGTCGCTTCAGCCCTGCGAGTGCCTGTGCGAACACTCCGGCCCGGGAGTTCGTTACCATTCCTCTTCTTTCGATACGTTGGGAGCAGTATACAATAAGGGTTGTGGCACGAACCATACCAGTCCGTAACCCGACAGGGCGACAGGCGTTTGGGGGTCCCCCGCGAACGACTGCCATGAGCGACCGGTCCTCCGACGACCTCCGGTACCTGCTCGACGACCTGTCGAGCACCCTCGACTCGCTGCGCGACGAGCTCGACGAACGGGAACGGCGTGACCGCCGCGGGGGGCGTCGCGGCCGGGACCACGACCGGAGCCGCGGGCTCACGCCCCCGCAACCGGGGCGGTTCCTCCGGTTCACCGAGGAGTACACCATCCCCACCCTCATCTCGTTCCTCGAAACGAACATCCGCGCGCTCGAACTCCTGCAGGGACTGCTCGGCCTCCTCAACGGGAGCGACGGCTCCGCGACCCGCGCCGACCGCCGCCAGTTCGAGGCCCTCGGCGGCCGGACGATGGACCAGCTCGACGGGCTGCTCACCGACCTGCAGGACGCACTGGAGGGTCGCCCGACGGACCCCGAGGCGAGTGACCTCCTCGACGACGCCCGCTCGCTGCGCCGCGAGATAGACGACCGCATCGCGGGCCGCCGCCCGGAGGACCGCCGCCTCCGGGACCGGACGGGAGACCGGGACCGCGGCCGCCGGCGCCGCGACGGTGGGTCGGTCAGTATCGACGTGTCCGACGCGGACGACCGGCGGGACGCCGACCGGAACGACGCGGCCGACGAAGAGGCGGACGCGCCCGACGACGAGGTGGACGTGGACGCGGAGCTGGACTCCATCAGGCGGGAGGTCCACGGCGATGAGGGCGGAGACGACGGCGTCGATGCGGACGCGGATGCGGACGGGAACGGCGACGAGGAGTAGCCGCGACGCTCGTCGGGGAGCGTCCGGGAGGACGTGGGTTGGGGTGGCCTACTCGACCGGTTCGAACCGGAAGCCGTCCCACTCCTGACTGTCCGGTTCGCGGATGCCCGCGCCGGGCTCGCGCAGTTCATCGACGTACACGGGGCGGACTTCGTCGCCGATGTCGACGCCGTCGGTCGTCAACTGGCCGAGCGCGCGGACCGGCTCGCCGTCGACGTCGAACTCGACGATTGCGAGGTGGTTGGGCGCGCGCACGCCGGGCGGCGTGGCCGTGCTCGTCGTCCACGTCACGACCGTGGCGGTGTGGTCGCTCAGGTCCACCGTCTCGACCGGTTCGGAGCCGTCCGGGCCGATCGGGTGGCCGGGGTAGCTGAGACTGCCGTCGGCGTAGCGGGTCGCCTCCATCGCGTTGTCGTTCTCGCTCATCAGTTGGCCTCCATGATGGTGGTGATGACGCAGTTGCCGAACCCACCGACGTTACAGCACAGGCCGACCTCCGCGTCGACCTGCCGGGGTCCGGCCTCGCCCATCAGCTGTTCGTATATCTCGACGCCCTGTGCGACCCCCGAGGCACCGAGCGGGTGGCCCTTGCTCTTCAGGCCGCCCGAGGTGTTGATGGGGAGTTCGCCGTCGCGTTCGGTGACGCCCTCCTCGATGGCCTCCCAGGCGCGAC
>CAYYSW010000138.1:2908-7126 GCA_964474395.1 uncultured Halobacteriales archaeon | reverse complement strand
CTCGTCGAACGCCGCCTGCTCGGGGTCGGGGAGTCGCCGGAGCGTCCCCTCGGCGACGACGCTCCATGAGCGCCCCGCCTCCTCGTCGTAGAACAGCACCGTCGCCCGGTCGGTGGCCTCGACGAAGGCCATCTTCTTCGAGTGACCGTCGTCGGCCAGCCGGAGGTAGAGGCGGTCGCCGTCGTAGTGGTAGCCGACGGGTACCGCGTAGGCGTCGTCGTCCCGGGCGAGGGCGAGGACCGCGGTCGTCCCCGCCCGGAGGCGGTCCGCTATCTCCTCGTCGGTCATCCCCGTCGTGTACTGGTAGTCGATGTGCTCCATCGACGAGGGTTAGGTCCCCGGCGGTATCAACTCGTTCGGCGCGTCGGTCCGTCACTCCCGGCGATAGCTGGTGACCCGGCCCCACGAGGACTTCTTGCCCCACAGCCCAGAGCGCATGCATTCGCACTCGACGATCTGGGAGTGGTCCACGAACAGGTTGACGTTCGGCCCGAAGTTCTTGATGTACCACTCGAAGACGGGCGGGTCCGCCGCCTCGAACACGCAGTTGTCGAGACCGACCTCGTTGGCGATGTCGAAGGCGACGTCGGTGCGCCACTCGCGGACCCGCTCGGTGATGCCCTCCGATTCGACCATCACCTTGTACGCGCCGGCTTCGAGGTGGCGCTTCGCCGCGTCGATGGCGCTCGCGGGGTCGATGGCCGCCTCGCTCTCCAGTTCCTCGACGCTGGAGGCCCCGCCCGCGCCAAACTGGACGTTTATCTCGGGTTTGGCCCGCATCCCGTGGTCCTGGACGAGTTCCGTCAGCGCCACCATGTCGGCGGTGTCGATGGCGAGGAACCCCGAGGACACCTCCACGACGTCGAAACCCAGTTCGGCCGCCTCGGCGACGTACTCCTCGACGTGGTCGTGGTCCGCGACGAGGACGTGTTCGATGAACCCGCCCGTCGAGACCTGCACGTCGAACTCGTGGCAGACCTCGATGAGTTCTCGGACCGACGGTTCGGGCATCAGCGCGAACGACCCCCCCGAGAACTTGTAGATATCCACCCAGTGTCCCATCGTCTCCAGGACGTCCCGCAGGTGGCGCGGCCCCATCGGGTCGTAGTACGGGCCGCGAATCTCCGTGATGCCCCGCTCCCGGGGTTTGTCCGGCCGGTCGTTCACCCGCAGGAAGTCGAAGGCACGGTCTTCCATCGG
The DNA here is from genome assembly GCA_964474395.1 of uncultured Halobacteriales archaeon. Lineage (GTDB taxonomy): Archaea > Halobacteriota > Halobacteria > Halobacteriales > Haloarculaceae > Halomarina. The sequence continues at coordinate 5,926 of CAYYSW010000138.1, read as the reverse complement.
CATGAGAGGAACTAGCACGCGAGAGAAGATAGTCTTGTTGACAGGTTTTACCCCGCCGTGGGATTCAGTCGAGGAGGGCAACGAGGTCCGCGACGTCGTGGTCCTCCAGCGTGCGAACGGTCTCGACGATTCGCTCGCGGTGGGCGGCGTCGTAGCGCCCGCCGGCGAGAGACTCGAACTTCGCGACGACGTCGTCCCACGACATGGGGTTGTTCGGATGGCCGGCGAAGTCGGCCTTCTCGACGCGGTGGACGGTCCCGTCGTCGAGTTCCACCGCGACGCGCGCGGGCATCTCGCCGGCCTCGAAGCGGTCGGTGAGCGCGGGGTCCTCCTCGACTTCCACCGTTCGGAGGAGCGTCTGGACGTCCCCACGGCGGATGCGACCGGGGTCGTAGGCCCCGACGCCCATCTCGCGGTCGATGAGCGCCGCCGCGAGCATGTAGGGCAGCGAGTGGTCGGCCTGTGCCTTCGTCTCGACCTCGTAGCGCGACCCCTCGCCGCCGCCGATGATGAGCTTCGCGCCGGCGAAGGTGTCGAGGCGGACGGCCGCCACCGCGTCGGGGTCGATGCCGTGGGCCTCGGCGAGCTCGATGACGCCCTCGACGGCGGACTGGGCGTACGTCTCGGCGACGTAGCGCTTCGTCATCGTGTCGAACACGCGCGAGCACTCGGGATCGAGGTCCACCTCGAAGGGGCCGGAGACGACCTGCTTCCAGCCCTTCTGCCCCTCGAAGAGGTCCGTCGGCCCCTCCATCCCCCGTTCGGCGAGCAGCACGGAGTAGACGGCGTTTCGGGCGGCGTTGGCGCTGGCGACGCCCTTCCACTCGTTGATGCCGCCCGTGCGGGTCACCCGGAGGGCGTTGTGGGCGGTGCCGGCGATGCCGACGGCGTTCCGGAACGCCTCGCGGTCGAGGCCGGCGACGTGGCCCGCCCCGCACGCCGCCGAGACGACTGTGTGGGTGACGTGGTCCCACCCCCGGTCGCGGACGGGGGCGTTCCACGCGAGTTCGCCCTGTACCTCGTAGGAGACACCGATGGCCGCGAGGAGGTCCGCGCCGCTCGCCCCGCGGGCCTCCCCCGTGGCGACGACTGCCGCGATGTTGTCGCTCGGGTGTGGCGTCTCGCCGGGCGCGAGAAAGGAGTCCATGAAATCGAGGTACCGGGTGAGGGTGGTGTTCAGCATGGCCGCGTCGTCGGGCGGGGCCCGCCGGTCGGACCCCCACAGGCGACAGGCGCCGCCGTCGGTCGCCGCCTCGACGGTCGCCCGGACCTGTTCGACCGGCGTCGCGCCCATCGCGCCCACCGCGATGCCCACGGAGTCGAGGACGCGCTTCTTCAGTTCCTCGACCACGCCGTCGGGGAGTTCGTCGAACGACACCTCGCCGGCGAAGGCCGCCAATTCGTCAGTCGTTGTCATGGGTGAGGGAAGCGACCGGACCGGTAAAAGTGTTCAGCGCGGCGACAGGACACTCCCGGACGCCGTCCGGTCGGTATCGCTACCTGTTTTCGTGCCCCTCGTCCCCGATTAACAGGGAGTTACTCGATTGTTGGGGACCCTACACGCCGGTACGATAGTCCTACGTGATGTTGTTTTGTTGCGTTTCACGGAACAAAGAATCAATCCAACCTTCATATGTCGGGGGTGTCGAATGACCTGTGAGTTAGAAACACTGATAATAACTATCAGGGCACTTCGAGTCGCCCCCGACGCAACAGGATGAGAAACGCGATACGCAGTGCGGCCGTCGCCCTGATGGCGTCCCTCCTCGTGCTCTCCACGGGGTTGGTCGGTGTCGGTGCAGTCGGGTCGCCGACGGCAGTACAGGACGAGTCGACCGCGGACGGCGCGGGGTTCGACATCACGGACACGAGCGGGCTCTCCGAACGGGCGGTGTACGACACCCCGACGGAACTCTCCTTCCAAGTCACCAACACCGGTGACGAGGAGGCGACCGAGCGGGTCACGCTCCGCATCGACCAGGACCGTGACGGGACGCCGGAGGTCGCCCTCCTCGACGAGACGGTGACGCTCGCGCCCGGCGAGAGCCGGACGTTCCGCGCGAGCATCCCCACGCGTAGCGAGGGGACCTACCTCGGCACGTACGACTACGTCGCCGAGGCGGGCGACGACAGCGTCGAGCGCACCCTCGAAATCGTACAGGGGTCGGCCTACCGTTTCGAGGTCTCGAACCTGAGCGCGCCCGGGACGGCGACGCAAGGCGAGACGGTGACCGCGAGCGCGGACGTGCGGCTTCCCACCGGCGGGCTGGCCGGCGCGACCGAGCAGCCGGTCGAACTCCGCATCGACCTGAACGGCGACGGCACCGCCGAGATGGTCGAACAGCGCGTCACACGCATCGAGGCGGGCGACCCCCAGCGGCTCTCCTTCGACCTCTCGACGGACGACATCGAACCGGGGACCTACACCTACGGCGTCTTCGTCGGCGACAGCGGCGAGACGACGGAGCTGACCGTCGAAGCGCGGGACGACGATGCCGAGAGCGCCCCCGACGACGGTGACGCCGAACGGCCCGACGCGGGCGAGGGCGACGGGGCGGTCTACTACCAGGTCGACCTCGTCACCGGCGAACCCGAGGCGGTCCTCGGCGAGACCCGGTCTGACTTCTACAGCCCGCAGGGTCGCCTGCTCGCCTATCTCCACGGCACCGGCGAGGACGCGGTCACCTACACCGGCCAGTCGTCGTCCGTGGGGACGGAGACCGCCGAGTGCGTCGACGCGGAGACCATCGCCGTCGACGGCGACACCGCGACGGTCGAACTCGCCGTCGGCGAGGACTGCGAGCGGACCCTCTCGCTGGTCAGCTACGAGAAGCCCGGGGAGGGCTTCGACCGGAGCGTCGAACAGACGCTGTTCGACTCCCAGACCGAGACGCTCGGTCCCGGCGAGCACACGCTCTCGGTGTCCCTGCCCGGCGAGGGCGACCAGCAGGACGACAGCGAACAGAGCGACGACAGCGACCAAGAGGACGAGAATCAGCAGAGCGACGACAGCGACCA
>CAYYSW010000138.1:0-2808 GCA_964474395.1 uncultured Halobacteriales archaeon | reverse complement strand
CAGCAGAGCGACGACAGCGACCAGAACGACGAACAGGACGACGGGAACCAGCAGGACGGCTCCGACGGCGACGAGGGCGACTCGCCGTCGCTCCCCGCAGTCGAGATAACGGACATCGACGCGGTGGGCGAGACCGTGACGCTGCGCAACGCGGGCGACGAGGCGGTGGACCTCGCCTCGCTCACCGTCGACTTCGACGACGGCCAGACCCGGCCGCTCCCCGACGTCACGCTGGACGCGGGCGAGACGGTCACCGTCTCCACGCAGGCCGACAGCGACCTGCCCAACGTCGGCTACGAGGGGCCCGTGCTGAACAACGAGAACTCGGATACGGTCCGACTCCTCCTCGACGGCGAGGTCGTCGACGAGCGCACGGACCAGTAACCCGGTCCCTATCGCCGTTCTTCGTTCGACCCGACAGCGGCGCGCCGGTACCGATAGGTGAGACGACCGTTACACCGTTCACGGGAGTTAATACTCCCCCCCGGACAGTAGGCGACGGACCCGGTGTCGCCTGACATGCGTCCGCGGCGCGACTCGCTCGCCCCGCAGCCGGGTCCCCGCTACTGTCACGTCGGGCCGGACGGCTCCCGTCGTCCGGCCCATCCCAACCCCCCCGAGCGACGTCGCTCCGGGTCCCCGCTTCCGTGTGTTGCGAGCGTTCCCAGGAGCTGTGACTCCTCACGGCCCTTTTCGTCCGCCCGCGTCGAAGGACGACCGGTGGCCGTGGAACGCCCGTGCCCGGCGTGTCCCCCCGCGGCCACTCCTCTTCCGCGAGACCAGGGGTTGACACGACGACAACGCTTATCAGAGTCCCGCAGGAACGATAATTATGGACGATATTTTCGCCGGACAGCTGATGTCGTCGGACCTGCACACCGTCTCGCCGGCCACCCTCGTCGAAGAGGCGGCACAGACGATGCTCGAAAACGACATCGGGTCCGTGCTGATCGTCGACGACGACGGGCGACTGGAGGGTATTCTGACGACGACGGACTTCGTCACCATCGTCGCCAAGAGCCACCCGAAGGCGGAGACGGCGGTCTCCCGCTACATGACGACGGATCTCGTCACCGCCTCGGCACAGGACCCCATCCACGAGGTGGCAGACCGGATGATAACCTACGGCATCCACCACCTGCCGGTCGTGGACGACGAGGAGAACCTCATCGGGATGATCACGACGACGGACCTCGCGGCGTACCTCTCGCACGTTCAGACGCCCACGCCGGCCTGACCGGACGTTCCTCGGCTCCCCCGTTTCTCCGGTCCGCTCTACGCTCCACGCTTCCCGCCGTGCGTCACCGGGGGCTGTCACAAGCACAACACCAAAGAAGCGCCCCGGTGTCCGCTCCAAGCGGACATGCCCACTTGTGACCACTGCGATGCGCACGTATCGGAGCGGTTCGCAACGGTCTTCGCCGACAACGACGGCGACGTGATGGCGTGTCCGAGTTGCTCGGCGAACGCGGGAATCGCCGAGGCCTCCCGCGAGCGGAGTCGGACGCGTCAGTAGACGCCGTCGGGCCGTTCGTGGAACACCTCTTTATCCGATACCCGCGCGGGAACCGACCCCACTACCCATCGGCAGGTCCGAACGGAACCCCCGTCCGACCGGGAATCGGGGTCACACCGGGAGCGGTATCCAGAGCAGGGTGGCGACCGCCACCCCGATCCAGACGACCTTCAGCGCCGTGTTCACGGCGATGACCTTACTGGAAGGGGATGGAGCGCTTGAACGTCGAGACGGCGAAGGAGACGATACCCCCGACGAGCATCGTCGCCACGGCCTGTCGGGGGGTGAAGTCCACGCCGACCAGCGGGGCGATGGTCGCTGCGCCTGCCGTGGTGTCGAGCGCGAAGACGGCGACGACGGGAATCGCCGCGCCGGGGAGGCCAACGACAGTCGCGAGCGGGTCCGCCACCTCGGTGAGCGCCGTCAGGTCCGTCGTCCGGGTGAGGACGACGACGAGGGTGTAGACGACCGCGAGGCGGGGCACGATGCGCCGGAGTTTCGGGAGCGTGCGGTCCCACGCGTCCCGGACGACCTCCCGGCGGGTGTCGTGGTCTGGACCCGGGTCCCGCGGGCCGCCGTCGGCCGCCGGGGTCGCCGCGCGGTCGGGGGTCGCCGGCGAGAGCAAGAGCGCACCGGCGAGGACGCCAGTCAGCGTGATACAGAGCGCGACGAGCGCCCGCGACCCGACGTAGAGGAGTCCAACGCGGAGGCCGAGCAGGGGGAGGAGCACCGGCAGGTAGAACGTGAAGACGTGCTGGACGAACCCGAAGAACGTGTTGATAGTTACAGCGACGAGCGTCGCGCGGTCGCCGAGCGCGCCGGACTCGCGGAACTCCGCCAGCATCCCGTAGCCCGCGGTCGTGGATGCGGCGGTCGTCAGGATGGCCGTCCCCACCTCGTCCGGGAGGTTCGCCGGTCGGGTGAGATACCGCGAGCGCCCGGCGACCCGCTCGACGACGCCGAACCCGACGGCGAGGTTCGCGAGGAACACCCCGACGGCGATGAACAGGGCGATGCGCGCGACTCTGGGGACCACCTCGGAGAGGACCGGGAGGAGCGCGTCCGACTGTGACTGGAGCGCGACGACCACGGGGGTCACGGTCACAGTCCCCGTTCGGGGGTTGAGAGACAAGTCCGCATCGGTCGGCGGCGGCGCTCTGGGGGTGACGTCCGGAGTAACTGGCTGGGGAGGTGCGCCCGTCGTCGGTGGGGTCGTTCCCCGAGTGGAGTGGGTCGGCACGGATTTGAACCGCGGACCTCCCGGTTATCAGCCGAGCGCTCAACCTAACTGA
>CAYYSW010000137.1:0-7158 GCA_964474395.1 uncultured Halobacteriales archaeon | reverse complement strand
ACCACGCCGACGCTCGCGACCCCCTCGTCACCGGGATGTCGGCGTCGCCCGGCGGCGACGAGGAGGAGATACTCACCGTCTGTGAGAACCTCGGCCTGCGGGAGGTGGAGGTGATGACCGAGGACGACTCGGACGTGAGCGAGTACACCCACAAGACCGAACTGGAGTGGGAGCGCGTCCAGTTGCCCGAGGAGGTCATCGAGATACGCGACGCGCTCAACGACGTCATCTCGGACCGCCTGGAGAAACTGAAGGGGCTGGGCGTCACGAACTCCACGAGTCCCGATATGTCCCAGCGCGACCTGAACAAGATACGGGCGGAGCTCCAGCGGATGATCAACGCCGACCAGTCGGAGGGGTACCAGGGGATGTCCGCGCACGCGGAGATAATGAAGCTCCGGCGAGCGGTCGAACTCGTCGAGACGCAGTCCGTCGAGTCCACCAGGAGGTACTTCGAGCGCCAGCGCAACGCCGCCCGCTCGTCGGGCGCGTCGAAGGCCGCCCAGCGGTTCGTCTCCGACCCGCGCGTCCAGGAGGCGATGCGCCGGGCGGCGGCCTACGACGACCTGCACCCGAAGTTCCGCCGGGCGCGCATCCTGCTCGCCCAGACGCTCGGCATCGAGGGCGGCGAGCGCGTCATCGTCTTCACCGAGTCCCGGGACACCGCGGAGACGCTGACCGAGTTCTTCTCGGACCACTTCGAGACGCGCAAGTTCGTCGGGCAGGGCGACAAGGAGGGCTCCGACGGGATGACCCAGACACAGCAACAGGAGACGCTCGACGCCTTCCGGGCCGGCGAGTTCGAGGTGCTCGTCTCGACGTCGGTTGCAGAGGAAGGACTCGACGTCCCGGAGGTCGACCTCGTCCTGTTCTACGAACCCGTCCCGAAGGGCATCCGGGCCATCCAGCGCAAGGGCCGGACCGGCCGGCAGACCGAGGGGAAGGTCCACGTCCTGCTGGCAGAGGACACCCGCGACGAGGCGTACTTCTGGATATCTCGGCGCGAGGAGAAGCGAATGGAGGAGGAGCTGCGCTCGCTGAAGGGGATGGCCGGGGAGGTGAACGACGAACTCGGCCAGCAGGGGCTCGACGACTTCGAGAGCGCGGGGCCGGGCGGCGGCGAGGGGGACACCGGGACCGCGGACGCGAACTCGGGCCCGGAGACGGCCCCGAGCTCGAACGCGGAAGCCGACGGTGGGGCGACGACCGACGAGGGGTCCGACGGCGGGACGAGCGGCGCCGACGGGCAGTCGGGTCTCGATTCCTTCGCGGGCAGGAGCGAGAACGAGGGCGCTGCTGACCCGGGCGACGGGAGCGAGGACCGAGACGGGGGCGAGAACGAGGGGACCGTCGAGACGGCCCGCGGCGAGGGCGAGACGGTCGAAATCGTCGCCGACCAGCGCGAGCTCGACGCGACCATCGCCCGCGACCTCTCGACGCGCGAGGGCATCGAGACGCGACTGGAGACGCTGGCGGTGGGCGACTACGTCCTCTCGGACAGGGTGGTCGTCGAGCGCAAGTCCGTCGCGGACTTCCTCGACACCCTCACCGGCGGCGACCGCTCGATGTTCGAGCAGGTGAAAGACGCCGCTCGGCACTACTCGCGGCCGGTCGTCGTCATCGAGGGCGAGCGCCTCTACGAGGAGCGCAACGTCCACCCCAACGCCATCCGCGGGGCGCTCGCCTCGCTCGCGGTGGACTTCGGGGCCTCGGTGTTGCGGACGACCGACGAGAAGGACACCGCGGACCTGCTGGAGGTCATCGCCCGGCGCGAACAGGAGGACTCGGGGCGCTCGGTGAACGTCCACGGCGAGAAGGCCGCAAAGACCCTCGCCGAACAGCAGGAGTACGTCGTCAGTTCCATCGCGGACATCGGGCCGGTGACCGCCCGCGCCCTCCTCGCGGAGTTCGGCACCGTCGAGGCGGTGATGACCGCCCGCGAGGACGACCTCCTGGCGGTGAAGGGCGTCGGCGAGGTGACCGCCGAGCGCATCCGCGAGGTCGTCGGCAGCGAGTACGAGTGAGCGTCACACGCCTCCCGAAGCGCTTTTCTCGGTCGGGCTGACCCCACGACATGGACGAACGAGTCGCGGCGGCCCTCGACGACGCCTTCCCGGGGCGCGGCGTCGCGTCCGTCGAGCCGACCGGCCCCTCCTGGAACGAGGAGAACCGCACCGTCAGCGTCGAGTTCGACGACGGCGGGGCGGTCTACCTGAAGACCACGACCGGCGACGGGACGCGCTTCGCGCGCGAACGCGCCGTCGTGGCGCACGTCGCGGCGAACTCGGCCGCTCCCGTCCCGAGGGTGCTGGCGTGCGACCCCCACGAGGACGTGCCGTACCTCGTCACCGCGCCCATCGAGGGCGAGGGCCTGCTCGGGCCGTGGTACGACCGCGACGTCGAAGACCGCCTCCCGCTCGTCCGGGCGGTCGGACGGACGCTGGCGCGCGTCCACGGCCTGCGCTTCGAGGGCCATGGGCGCATCGTCGGGGGCAGTTCGGAACGGCTGGAGGTCGACGCGAAACCGTGGCCCGATCTCCTCGTGGAACAGCTACGGGAGGCGCGGCGCATCGCGCCCTCGAAGCGGTTCGACCACCACTACGACGCGGTCATCGGCGCTGTGGAGGGGAACCGCGAATCGCTCTCGGCGGCGCCGGCGGCGCTCTGTCACGGCGACCCCGCGATACCGAACTGCTTTCTCGCCGACAGGGTGGGGCTGCTGGACTGGGAGCGGGCACACGCCGGCGATCCGGCGCGTGACCTCTACCGTGCGCGCCGCCAGCAACTCGACTCGATGCGCGAGGACGCGCCCGGGGAGCTCGTGGCGGCGCTCTACGACGGCTATCGGGAGGAACGGGGCGGCCTCCCGGAGGGGTTCGCGGAGCGGCGACCCGTCTACGAGGCGGTCTGGTTCCTCAGCTACTCGGGGTTCTTCGACAACTGGGTCGAGCTGCTCGACGAGTCGCCCGACGAACTCGCCGCGTGGGTCGAACGGGGGATGGAGCGCCGCCTCGCGGCGGTCCGATAGGTCAATCGTAGCGGGCGTGGAACCCCTCGACGCAGTCGAACAGCGCCCCGCGGCGGCGCTCGACCGTGAGGAAGTGGGACCCGCCGGCGAGTTCGCGGTACTCCCGCTCGCCGACACCCAGCGCCTCGTAGAGGCCGAGGGCGTCGGCCCGGGTCGCCGTCGCGTCGAGCGACCCGCGAACGACGAGCGTCGAGGCATCGATGGCGGCGGGGTCGTAGCGGGGCCCCTCCTCCGCCGCTTCCTGCAGGTCCACGAGCGTCCCGTTGGGCGCCCGGACCGCGGGCGCGCCGTCGGCGTCGATGCCCTGTCCCGACCCGCGGAGCACGTCCCAGAACGCCTCGAAGACCCCCGGTTCGCGGTACGTCTCGGGGTCGGCGCCCCCGAAGTGACCGTCCCAGCGCTCGCGGACCCCGTCCTCGGTGACGACGCGGTAGGCGTCGAGGCCGTCGCCGAGGTCGGGGCGGCCGTCGGGGAACGTGTGGACGGGTGCGAGTTGCGTGAGCGAGGCCACCTCGGGCGAGCGCTCCGCGAGGAGGCGGCCACAGAGGACCGACCCCCACGAGTAGCCGACGAGGTGGACCCGGCCCCGGCCGTGGTTGTCCGAGACGGCATCGAGGGCCGCGGCGACGTCCCCGACGGCGACGTCACCCCGGACCGCCGGCGGGTTAGCGTCGGCCGGCGCGTCGAGTTCCGGCGGAGCCTCGCTGTCGCCGTAGCCCCGGACGTCGAGGGCGTAGGCGGTTCGGCCCGCGTCGGCGCAGGCGTCGAGCCACGACGCCCCGGGGAGGTCGAACACCGCCCGGCCGGGGTAGGTCGCGCCGTGGACGAACAGGACGGCTCCGGTCCCGGGACCGGAGCCGTCGGGGTCCCGGGGCGTCACCCGGTGGAGTCGCAGTCGCATCCCGTCGTCGGCGCGGACCGTCCCGTCGCGCTCGTCGGTCGTGTCGCTCATGGTGTCGGGAGACGGGCGGCGGGACGAAAAGTGTGAAGCGCCTCAGCGTTCGGCGCGACGGACGGCGGCGAGTGCGTCGGCGGCGTCCTCGACGGCGGTGAGGTACTCGCGGGCGCGTGCGAGGTCGTCCGTGGCCTCGGCCTCGCGCGCGAAGCGGGTCACGGTCCGCCCGAGGGACTCGCGGGCCTCCCCGAGGTCGGTGAACTGACCGGGGACGTCCGCGCTCCGGCCGTCGGTCGCCCCGGCGGTGCGCTGGGAGGACGGTTCCGGCGCCGTGGAGGACGGCGAGCGGGTCGCAGACGCCCCGTCGGTCGGGGGCGAGGCCGTCGCCGCGTTCCCGGCTGCCCCGCCCGCGGCGGTCCCGCGGTCCTTCGGGACGTCCACCGTCGCGTCGGTCGAACCGGCGGGTCCGGCGTCGGGCGTCGCGGGCGACTGAACGTCCGTCGGGACGTCCGCCGTGTCTGACGCGGCGGGTTCCGTGGCCGCCCCGTCGTCGGCGGGTTGTTCGCCCCCCTGCTGTGCCTGCTGTTCGGCCTGCCGCGTGACGCGTTCGCCCTGTGCGGCCGAACACGTCGGGCAGAACTCCTCGCCCTGCCAGCGGAAGATGGGGTCGCCACACTCGTCGCAGTGGGCGTTGGTCATCGTCGCCCCCTTGAGCAGGAGTTCGCTCATGCGCTGGGTGGTCTCGCGCTTGCGTTCGTCCTCCGCGAACTGCTCGCGGAGCTTCTCGCGTTCGGCCTCCTTGTCGAACTCGCTCATGTGCGCTCGAAGGCGGGCGGCGCCGAAAAGGACTGCGGCGTCGGGACACGCCGGCACAACGCTGGAAAGGGGAGCGGGCGCGTTCCGTGCCAGCGGACGAGGCAAGGGAGTCTTGGCCGTCCGTCGGAAAGTCCCGAAAGAAGCGACGAACGGGGGTTTCGAAGCGTTTAACCGGAATCCGTGGGACCGTTGTGACATGGCAAAAGTGAGCGTCGTCGGCGCGGCCGGAACGGTCGGTGCCGCGGCGGGGTACAACATCGCGCTTCGTGACATCGCGGACGAACTCGTCTTCGTCGACATCCCGGACAAGGAAGACGAGACCGTCGGGCAGGCCGCCGACGCCAACCACGGCGTCGCCTACGATTCGAATACGGAGGTCTACCAGGGGACCTACGAGGACACCGCCGGCTCCGACGTCGTCGTCATCACGGCGGGCATCCCCCGCCAGCCCGGCCAGACGCGCATCGACCTCGCGGGCGACAACGCGCCGATCATGGAGGACATCGGCTCCTCGCTGGCCGAGCACAACGACGACTTCGTCTCCATCACCACCTCGAACCCGGTGGACCTGCTGAACCGCCACCTCTACGAGGCGGGCGACCGCGAGCGCCAGAAGGTCATCGGCTTCGGGGGCCGCCTCGACAGCGCCCGCTTCCGCTACGTCCTCGCCCAGGAGTTCGACGTCCCCGTCCGAAACGTCGAGGCGACCATCCTCGGCGAACACGGCGACGCGCAGGTGCCCGTCTTCTCGAAGGTGCGCGTCGACGGCCGCGACCCCGAGTTCTCCGAGAGCGAGCGCGAGCGCATCCTCGGCGACCTCCAGGAGTCCGCGATGAACGTCATCGAACGCAAGGGTGCAACCGAGTGGGGCCCGGCGACGGGCGTCGCCCACATGGTCGAGGCCGTCCTGCGCGACACCGGCGAGGTCTTGCCCGGAAGCCTCGCCCTCGACGGCGAGTTCGGCCTCGACGACGTCGGCCTCGGCGTCCCCGTCAAGCTCGGCGCGAACGGCGTCGAGGAGGTCGTCGAGTGGGACCTCGCGGAACACGAGGAGGAGCTGCTCGACGACGCCGCCGACAAGCTCTCCGAGCAGTACGCGGAGATCTCGTAAGGCCGCGCCCGCAGGCTCGATTCCGCTTCTCTCGTACGACCGACCGGGGAGCGACGGCTCCACCTACCCGCTCGCGGCGACCCGCGCGCGCACCCACTCGACCAACAGGAGCCCGTGGACGACGAGCAGCGTGGTCAGGAGGAAGAACAGGGCCTCCTCGACGGGGAGACCGAACGGGGCGACCGCCGTGGAGGACTCGGGGGGGACCGACCAGACGCCGAACCGGATGGCGACCCAGTCGGCGGCCCAGAGGTAGAGCGTCGGGACAGCGACGGCGAGCGCCTGTTCCCGGCGGTAGTACCAGAGCGCGGGACCGCCGAACGCCCACTCCAGGCCGAGCATCGGCGCGACCCAGAGGAGCGTCGCGCCGAGGTAGTAGCCCGCGCCCGAGTCGAGGGCGAGGAGCGCGCCGCCGGCGAACGCGAGGGCGAACCAGAACCCGACGCCCAGAGGTCGGGCGGGGAAGGGGGCGGTGCCCACCTCGGCCCTGACGTCGGGGACGACGCGGTAGAACCAGAGACCCGTCAGGAGTGGCTGGAGGACGAAGACGGCGTACTCCGAGAGGGGCGTGTACCCGAGGCGGGTCCACACGACGCCCTCCCCGTAGGTCCAGACGCCGCGGGCGACGAGGTAGTTGTCCCACGGGGTCGCGTAGGCGAGCGTGACGGCCGCGAGCAGGGCGACGCTTCCGAGGTGTCGGCGGGTCGGGCGGGGGCCGGCGAGTGCGAGGGCGACGACCGGGAGGCCGAAGAAGAGGGCGACGAACGCCGGGTAGGAGAGGGTCACGCCCGCGGACCCCGGCTATGGGATTATCTGCTCGCCGTCCTCGTCGTAGACGGCGATGGCGTCGACCGGGCAGACGCGGGCGGCGAACTTGGCGTCCAGTTCGGCGTCCTCGGGTATCTCGCGCGAGAAGACCCCGTCCCCGACTTCCTCGCTCCCGGCGAGGTCGGCTTTCCCCTCGTCCATGTCCTTCGAGAAGGCGTCCCACTCGGCGACACACTGGTACATGCCGATGCAAGTGTCGCGGTCGAACTCGATGCGCATGGCGGGGGTTCGACGGAGGCGCCTAAAGGCGTGCCGCTCGCGTCGGGGGTCACCCCCACCCACGCTTCACTTCCGCCGCGACTGCCGAGTGTTTAAAAACGGTGACGCACAACCCCACTCCAATGAACGTCGCAGACATCCCCGAGGTGCCCGCGTGGCTCGCGGACCACCTCCGGGATGGCGGTATCGAGGAACTCTACCCGCCGCAGGCCGAGGCCGTCGAGAAGGGCGTCACCCGCGGCGACAGCCTCGTCGTCTCCG
>CAYYSW010000136.1:0-7174 GCA_964474395.1 uncultured Halobacteriales archaeon | reverse complement strand
GGACGTCGAGGAACTGCTCGACCACGGGTTCTCCCGGGAGGCCGTCTGGGACATCGGGAGCGTCGTCGCCTACTACAACCTCTCGAACCGTCTCGCTACGATGGCGGACATGCGGCCCAACGAGGAGTTCTACACGCTGGGACGGGAGTGACCTCACCGCCGACGCGACGCTCGGGCCGTCCCTCGCGTACGGTGCGGGCGGGCCCGAGACGGTCCCCGATTCAGGTTTCGTCGACCTGCACGGAGACGACGGGGACCGACGAGTTGAGCATCACCAGCTGCGCGACGCTCCCGAGGATGGCCTTCCCGACCGGCGTCCGCTTCCGGGAGCCCATCACCACGTAGTGCGGGTCGTCCTCCCGGATGCGTTCCAGTATCTCCGTCGCCGGTTCCCCGAGGGCCGCCCGCGCCCGGACGTTCTTCCCCTCCGGGCTCCCGATAGCCGCCTCGATAGCGTCCCGCGCAACGCGTTCGACGGCCTCTTCGCCGTCCTTCGGCGGGCCGACGTGGAGGACGACCAGCTCCTCGTCGAACGCCGTCGCCAGTTCCTCCCCCGTCCGGATCACCGGCGCGGAGCCCTCCACGCCGTCGACTGTGGCAATCACTGACATACTGTGGGGTTTGTTATGACGGGACAATAACCGCTTCGGTGGGTGGGCCGCCGACCAACTATCACCGTGACCGAAAACGATATGTGAGGATATTCCTACGCCTCGGTCGTGGCTCATCGCCCCTCACCGGGTGGCTGCCACGTCGGTCACATGGGAGTGTGACTCCGGGCGACCCCGCCCGACCCTTACGATTCCAAAGTTCGGCAGTCATAACGCTCATCCTTCGAAAGCGAGTAGTGCGGATATGCCCAGTCTCGACGACACCGACCGGACCATCCTCCGGTTGCTCGTGGAAGACGCCAGGCGACCGTACAGCGACATCGCGGAGGCGGTGGACCTCTCGCCGCCGGCGGTGTCCGACCGCGTTCAGCGACTGCGCGAGTGGGGGGTCATCCGTCGGTTCACCGCCGACCTCGACCGGTCGACGCTGCGCGAGGGGACGGGTGTCCTCGTCGAACTGGACCTCCACGTGGACGCGGACGTCGAGGGGGCCCGCGAGACCCTCGTCGCGGAGGAAGCCGTCGAACACGTGTTTACGACCGCCGAGGGCCGCCTGGTGTTCACCCTCCGCGCGCCGGACCCGGACGTCCGGTCGTTCGTCGCCGACCGCGTCGACCGGGAGGCGATCCGCGAACTGGGGGTCAGCCTCCTCGCCGACGAGTCGTGGTCGCCGGGCGTCGGGGCCGCCGAGTTCGCCCCCGAGTGTGCGGAGTGTGGTAACACCGTCACCAGCGAGGGCGACTCGCGGTCGCTCGGCGGCGAGACCTACCACTTCTGCTGCTCGTCCTGTGCGGACCGCTTCGAGACCCAGTTCCGGGAACTGGAGTCGGGGGTCTGAGGCGCTACGACCGGACGCTGAACCCGGTTGACTCGACGGCGTCGACGAGGTCGTCCGGCTCCGCGTCGCCGTCGAGGTCCGCCCGCCCCGACCGCCAGTCGACCGCCGCGTCGTCCTCCACCGACTGGAGCCCCGAGATTCGGAGAGATTCGGACCGCGTTCGGCATACCTCCCTCGGAGGTCCCGAGGTCCGTTGGCCGGTTCCACGCCCGTGTAGGGGTGAGCCCCGTATCGACCCATCGGTATAGTCGGAAGGTTAAACAGTCACTATTACATGTCTTTCACGATGAAAGACGACCGGGACGCCGTCGTGCTCGACGGTGTCAGCAAACGCTACGGTGACGTGCTCGCCCTCGATTCGCTCTCGCTGCGCGTCGGCCGGGGCGAACTGTTCGGCTTCCTCGGGCCGAACGGGGCGGGCAAGACCACCACCATCTCGCTGCTGACGGGCCAGCGTATCCCCGATGCCGGTGCCGTGCGCGTCCTCGGTACCGACCCGGCTGCCGACCCCGTGGGAACCCGCCGACTGCTCGGCATCCTCCCCGAACGCGAGGACCCGCCGAGTTTCATGACGCCCCGCGAGTATCTCGCGTTCGTCGGCCGCGTCCGCGAACTCGAGGAGGCAACCGTCGCCTGCCGGGTCGACTCGTGGGCGACCCGGCTCGGGTTCCACGAGAAACTCGATACGCTCTCGACGGACCTCTCCCGGGGCCAGCGCCAGAAGGTGATGATAGCCGCCGCGTTCCTCCACGGCCCGGAACTGGTGTTCATCGACGAACCGCTGGCGAACCTGGACCCCATCGTCCAGGAGCGCGTGAAGTCGTTCCTCGTCGAGTACGCGGAGGCCGGAAACACCGTCTTCCTCTCGACGCACCACATCGACGTCGCCGAGGAGGTCTGCACGCGCGTCGGCATCCTGCGGGAAGGTCGCCTCGTCGACGAGCGCCGGCCCGAGGGCGACGGATCGCTCCTCGACCGGTTCGTCGCGGGGGTCGAGGGGGCGTGACGGCGCTCCTGCGGACCATGCTCCGGGAGGAGTACCGCCTCCACGCCCGGCTGTTCGGCGGGCGACGCTTCGCGCTGTTCCCGGGGTTCGTCGCCCTCCTCGCCGTCGGCGCGCTCGTCGGTCTCGACTGGACGGGTACCGACACGGCCGTCGTCCTGACGGGCCTGCACGCGCTCGTGGCGCTGTTCGGCGTCCAGACCGGGCTGGTAGGCCTGCTGAGCGCGGACGCGCTCGACGACCTGCTGGGGGACGTCACGCTGCTGGTCTCGGCGGCACGGACGCTGCCCCTCTCAGAGCGGTACGTCTACGCCGTCTTCCTCGTGAAAGACGCCATCTACTACTCGGCGCTGTTCGTCGGCCCCCTCGCCCTCGCCGTCGGCGGGTACGCGCTGGCGAGCGGCGACGTCGCGCTCGCGGCCTCCGCCCCCCTGCTCGCGGTGACGCTCTCGGCGACGTTCGTCCTCGGCCTGTCCGCCACGCTGACCCTCGTCGGTGCCGTCCGACGGGGGCGCGCCGGTACGACCGCTGCCATCCTCGCGTGTGCGGCGGTCGCCGGCGGCGTCGTCACCGACTTTCCGCTCGGCGCGTGGACGCCGTACGGTCTCTACGTGGCCCCGTCGTCCGTCCGGGCCGTCGCCGTGACCGGCGTCGTCCTCGGGTTCGCGTTCCTCGGCTGGTGGTCGTTCGACCCGACGCACCGTCGCGCGGAACGGCGCGTCGAGGCGCGGTTCTCGTGGCTGGCCGACCGCCTTCCCGGGGACCCACACGGGCTCGCGGCGCGCAACCTGCTCGAACTCCACCGGAGCGGCGGCGGCCTGCTGAAGGTGGTCCTGTCGGCGGGGCTGGTGACGGGGTTCGCCGTCGCGGTCCTCGACCTCGCGGCGACGATTACTGGCCGCACGCCCGACGCCGCGGTGACGCTGGGTGCGCTCCTCGGGCTGACGGCCTTCACGACGTACAACTGGCTCACGCAGTTCGACTCGCTGGAGGGCTACCGCGTCCACCCCCTCTCGGTGGCAGACGTCCTCCGGGCGAAACTCGTCGGGTTCTGCCTGCTGTTGCCCGTCGGGGGGGTGTTCTACCTCGGAGCGGCCCTCTCACTTGGCGCGTCGCCGGTCTCGCTGGTCGCCGGCGGGGTCCTCTACCTCGGCCTCTCGCTGTACCTCTTCGGCCTGACCGTCTTCCTGACGGGCGTCGAACCGAACGAGTTCCTCTTCGATACGCTCCTGTTCGCGGTGTTCACCGCCGGTGCGGCCCTCGCGCTCGTCCCGGTGCTCGTCGTCGGACTGGTCGTCCCGTTGACGGTGACGCTCGTCGGTGGGCTCGCCATCGCCGCCGTCGCGCTCGGGGCACTCGGCTACGGACTCGTCGGGCGCGCCGTCCCACGCTGGACGGCACACCTCGTCCACGGCTCCTGAGCGGACCTATTCGCGCGTCGAGAGTCGACGTTCGACCCCTCGTCCCCCTATCGTTCGCCGGACGGAGCTACGGCTGGCAGGCGAGAAAAGTCCGAAGGAAGGCCACACTATTCGTCGTACATCGGCTGGACAGCCGGGAGTTCCGCGTTGCGCTCGCGCGCTGCGAGCAACTGGAGGGTCCGGCGCATCTCACCGAAGTCGGGCATCCCCGAGGTTGGTGTTCGTGACATGATGTATGCAACAACGGTTCAGAGGGTGTTTGTTATGCCTGCGTATGCAACAGTCAATCAGTGGTTAACGGAGTGAACTGTTCGGGAAGCCGTCTCGAAAGCTGTGGGAATCAGACCCGACAACGGCTCTGCCGCTCTGTCGATTAGCCAACCATTACGTGACGGTCACGTTCGACGACGGACGGCCACCTGTACGGACTCCCCGGACCGGCCGCCGGGAACGTTCCGGACGCGATATGGAGCGGCAAGCGGACCGGCGACTCCGCAGTACTGGGGCCCGTCGAGGCGGGTTCCTCCGAACCGGTAGCCGGTCGGTAACCCGCGACAGCGACGGGTTAGATGGTACCAAACACCGTAATCGAGGGCGACCTCCGCTCGATAGTGGCTCCCGGACCCTCCGGTAACCACGTCGGAGTTCTTGTTTACTGGTCTAGGCGATGGGCTTATCTATCATCATTCCTCTCGGTATGTTATGCACCGACGCGGAGGAGGGGGGGAGACCGACCGCTCGGTCCGGAGGTGTCACACGTGAGCATCGCGGCGCTCACCACCGTCGCGTGGACCTTCCGCCGGGCCGCCGTATTGACCGTCCTCGGCTGGCAGGCGACCTACGCGACGCTCGGCGCCATCGCGTCCGAACAGGCGGTCCTCTCGCTCGTGACGTTCGTCGTCGCACTGACCCTCGCCGTGGGCGTCGGCATCTTCGCCCGCGGGAGCACCGCACTCGTCCCGATGAGCTTCGGCGCCGTCTACACGCTCGTGGCGACGCTGGCGTTCGCCGTCGCCGTCCCGCTCGGCCTACTCGGCCCGGTTCCGAGCGCCGACGCCTATCGGCTGCTCCCGTGGCGCGCCGTCGCCTCGGTGATGTACTTCGCGCTGTTCGCCGGCCTGCCGTGTTTCGCCCTCGCGGCGTGGATGCTCCTCACGGGCCGTGACGGCCTGCGCTCGCACGGGATCTACCCCGAAGCGACCGAATAGAACCGAGTTTCTCGTCGTCCGTCCCGTCAGTCGTCGCCTTCCTCGGCGACCAGTAGACTGTCCTCGAGTGTCTCCGCGTCGAGTTCCGGTTCGGGTTCCGGTTCGATGTCGACGTCCACGTCGGCGTCTGGGACGGTACTGGCGACTTCGTGGTCGTACAGCCGCTGGGTGAGCTGCCGCTCCTTCTCCAGACCCTTGCGCTCCCGGCCACGTTTCGTGTCTGCCATGGCACCTCATACCACGTCCGGGGCTATGAAGCTTTCCGCGGCGCCCGCCTGTCCGCTCAGGGCCGGACGACGGACTTCCCGAAGAGGTCCCGCGACTGCATGTCCGCGAACGCCCGTGCGGTCTCCTCCAGACCGTACACTTCGCCCACGACGGGGTCGAACGCGCCGTCGGCGACGAGCTCGACGAGGCGTTCGAGGTCCGCCTGCGTCCCCATCGTCGACCCGACGACGCGGTGATGGTTGAGAAACAGGCTGGCCACGTCGAACGTCGACTCGTTTCCGGCCGTCCGTCCGCAGATGACCATATGTCCCCCGCGCCGCAGGACCCGCAGCCCGGCCTCCGTGTACTCCCCGCCGAGGTGGTTGAGGACGGCGTCCACCTCCCCGACGGACTCCCGGACCTCCTCGGGACTCGCGGCCTCGACGGGGTCGTCGCAGCCGAGGTCAGCCAGCCGGTCGAGCTTCTCGGGGGACGTGGAGGTCCCGACTGACCGCGCGCCGAGCGTGTCGAGCAACTGGACGCAGGCGACGCCGACGCCCCCCGTCGCCCCGAGAACGAGCACCCGGTCGCCCGCCGTGACCTCGGCGCGGCGGAGCATGTGCCACGCCGTCATGTACGCCGTCGGGAGCGCCGCCGCTTCGGTCGCGTCCATCCCGTCGGGTCGCGCGACGAGGCGGTCGGCCTCGACGCACGCCCGCTCCGCGAGGCCGCCGTGGTACAGCGAGAAGTTCTCACAGAGGTTCTCCGGCCCCTCGCGGCAGAACTCGCAGGTCCCACAGGTCTCGTTCGGGCAGAGGACGACCCGGTCGCCCGGTTCGACGTCCGTCACGGACTCGCCGACGCTCGCGACGGTGCCGGCGACGTCCAGTCCCGTGACGAACGGGAGGTCGTCGCCGCTGACCATCGCGGAGTCACCCTCCAGAATCCAGAGGTCGTGACGGTTGATGGCGCAGGCCTCGACGTCCACGACGGCCTCGCCGGGTCCCGGGTCCGGGTCGTCGTGGTCCTGTAGCTCGATACCCTCCGGGCCGACGAGGTCGGCGAAGGCGGCGACACGCATGGGTCGCCCCTCGGAGGGTGGGGACTTCAGTCCTCGCTCCCCGGCCGTTCGGCGTAGGGGATCGGGTCGCGCGTCCCCGCGTTCCGGAACGCCTCCAGCCGGTAGGCACAGGAGTCACACGTCCCGCAGGCCGGTTCCTCGGCGCGGTAGCACGACCAGGTGTGCTCGAAGGGGACGCCCAGTCCGAGGCCGCGTTCGACGATGTCGGTCTTCGACCACTCAGCGAAGGGCGCCTCGATACCGATGTGGGTCTCGGGGTGCGTCCCCGTGTCTACCACCTGCTGGAACGCCTCGAAAAAGGCCGGCCGGCAGTCGGGGTAGCCGGCGAAGTCCTCGGAGTGCGCGCCGATGAACACCGCCGTCGCGTCGTTCGCCTCGGCGTAGGAGACGGCCATCGACAGCAGGTTCGCGTTCCGGAAGGGGACGTACGTCCCCGGCACTTCCTCGCTGTCGGTGTCGGCGTCCTCGACGGCCATCGACTCGTCGGTGAGCGACGACCCGCCGATGCGCGCGAGGTGGTCCGTCTCGACGTGCAGGAAGTCGCCCGCATCCGCCTCCTCGGCCAGTCGCCGCGCGCACTCGTACTCTCTCGTCTCGGTCCGCTGGCCGTAGGAGGTGTGCAGGAAGTACGGCTCGTATCCCCTGTCCTTGGCCTCGTAGACGGCCGTCGCGCTGTCCATCCCGCCGGAGACGAGGACCACCGCACGGTCCCCGCCGTCGTGTGTCTCGGTCATCGTGATATGTCGGTGTGTAGGTGTGTATGCCGGTGCCGTGGCCCGGTCTCAGGTACCCGGCGCGTCGTTCC
>CAYYSW010000135.1:1510-7180 GCA_964474395.1 uncultured Halobacteriales archaeon | reverse complement strand
CGAGGGGAAGGGCCTGGGCAACCAGTTCCTCACCGACCTCAACGAGGCCGACGTGCTGGTGCACGTCGTGGACTTCTCGGGGAAGACCGACATCGAGGGCGAACCGACCGAGGGCCACGACCCGCGCGACGACATCGACTTCCTGGAGGAGGAACTCGACCAGTGGTACCTCGGCGTCCTGAAGAAGGGCATCGAGCGCCACCGCAACGGCTACCACGGCACCGAGAAGGACATCGAGGTGTCGCTGGCCGAGCAGATGGACGCCTTCGGCATCAACAAAGACGAGATGAAGCAGGTCATCCTCGCGATGGGGATGGACCTCGACCCCGACGCGTGGGACGAGGACGCGAAACTCGAACTCGCCCGCGAGATACGCAAGCGGACGAAGCCGATGGTCATCGCGGCCAACAAGATGGACACGCCCGCGGCGCAGGCCAACTACGAGGAGATAACGACAGACCCCGACTACGACCACCTCGAGGTCGTCCCCGTCAGCGCCCACGCCGAGAAGGCCCTGAAGAAGGCCGCCGAGAACGGCGCCGTCGACTACACCCCCGGTGCCCCGGACTTCGAGGTCGTCGGAGACGTCTCGATGGACCAGAAGCGCGGCCTCGAACAGATACGCGACTTCGTCACCGACTTCGGGGGGACGGGCGTGCAGGCCGCACTGGAGACGGCCCTCTTCGACGAACTCGGCGTCAAGGCGATCTTCCCCGGGAGCGCGAAGGGCGTCGTCACCGACGAGGGGAAGGTCCTCCGGGACTGCTTCCTCCTGCCGCCCGACGCCACCACCGAGGACTTCGCGTACTTCCTGCACTCCGACATCGGCGACGGCCTCCTCCACGGCATCGACTGTCGCAGCAAGCGCCAGATCGGCGCCGACCACCACCTCGACCACCGGGACGTCGTCGAGATCCTCACGACGAACTGACGCCCTCGTCCCGTGTGACCCTGCACAGGCGGCCCCGCACGCCTTTGTGTCCGACGCGCGTACCCGCGAACATGCCGAGCAGAGACCGCGCCGAGGACCGTGCCCGGGACCGAAAGGAGGAACGTGCCGAGAGCGTCGAACGCATCATGGACTCCGTCGAGGAGGACATGGACGGGCGGAAGTACCCCGTCCGAAGCGAGGAACTCGCGAAGGAGTACGCCGACCAGCCACTCGACATGCCCAACGAGACGGAGTCGCTGGGCAGCGTCTTCGACCGCATGACCAACGCCGGCCGCGACGAGTTCGGTAGCGCAGAGGAGGTCAGAGAGGCTCTCTACGGCGAACTCTCCGGTCGCACGGAGGGGAAGAGCGAGGCCAACCCCGAGCGCGACGTCGAGGAACTCGACGAGCAGACCGACGAGACCGAGTCGCTCTGAGCGACGCGGCGACCCGACGGTCACCGGCGTGACAGGAGTTATGTCGCGTCGCGGCGAGTGACCGATATGGTTCTGCTGGCACCCTTCGACGGATCGGACCTCGCGCGGACCGCGGTCGACCGCGCCGTCCGCTTTGGCGACCTGACCGACGAGGAAGTGGTCGTGCTGGTGGTCGTCCCGCCGGACCCCGACTTTGCGATCGAACGCGGATGGCTCGACGGTGACGAACCGTTCGACGCGGAGGCGGTCGGCGACCGACTGGCCGACCGCGCCCGTGAGGTGGCCCCGAACGCGACCGTCCGGGTCGAACACACCGAGGACACGAGTTCGATGGCCTCGACGACGATGGACATCAGCCGTCGCATCCGGCAGGTGGCCCACGAGCTCGACGCCTCCATCGTCTTCGTCGGCAGCGAGAACGCCGGACGGGTCACGACGCCGGTGACGAGCGTCGGGTCGCCCGTCTCCGAGGACCCACAGTACGACGTCCACATCGTCAGACACCCGGACTGACGCGGCTCGTCTATCCTTTCGACGTTCTCGCCCACGGTTTTATCTACTCACGCGGCTGATTCCCGGCCAGATGACGACCGACCACAGCGCTCGCTGGTTCGAGAACGCGGTCATCTACGCCATCGACGTAGAGGCCTTCCAGGACAGCACCGGCAGCGGCGTCGGCGACTTCGAGGGGCTGACCGAGCGACTGGACTACCTCGACCGACTCGGGGTGGACTGCCTCTGGTTGCTCCCGTTCTACGACACGCCCAACCGGGACAACGGCTACGACGTGCGCGATTACTACGCCGTCGACGACCGACTCGGCACGCTCGGGGACGTCGTCGACTTCCTCAGGGCCGCCGAGGAGCGCGGCATCCGCGTCATCGTCGACCTCGTCGTGAACCACACCTCCACGGAACACCCGTGGTTCCAGAGGTCACGCGAGGACCCCGACTCGAAGTACCGCGACTACTACGTCTGGATCGACGACCCGAGCGAGGCCCCCGAGGTGGGGTCGGTGTTCCCCGGCGAGGTCGAGGACGACCGCGTGTGGACGTACGACGAGGCCGCCGACGCCTACTACTTCCATCGCTTCTACCCCTTCCAGCCGGACCTCGACCTCCAGAACCCCGACGTGCGCGAGGAGATACGCAAGATCGTGGACTTCTGGCTGGAACTCGGCGTGGACGGCTTCCGCATCGACGCCGCGACACTGATGATACAGCAGAAACGCCCCAACCAGGAAGGGATGGACGACCCACACGCCATCCTGCGGGAACTGCGGGCCAACGCCGCGCGGACGAACGGCGAGGTGGTCCTCCTCGCGGAGGCCGACGACGACCCCGAGGACCTCATCAGCTACTTCGGCGGCCACCGCCTTTCGGAGCCGACCCGAGAGAGCGACGGCGACCTCGCCGACCCGGCGACACCCGAGACCGGCGGCGAGGAGATGGACCTCCTGCTCAACTTCGTGCTCAACGCCCACCTGTACGGGGCGCTCGCGACCGAGACCGCTGCCCCCCTCGAACGCTGCCTGACGGACCTCGCCGACGCGACGGCCGCCGGCCAGTGGGCGAACTTCCTGCGCAACTACGACGAACTCAACCTCGGACGCCTCCCCCGGGAGGACCAGGAGGTGGTCTTCGACCGCTTCGCGCCCGACGAGGACATGCGCATCTACGGGCGGGGCATCCGCCGACGCCTCGCGCCGATGCTCGACGGCGACCGCGACCGCCTCGAACTCGCCTTCAGCCTCCTGTTCGCCATGCCGGGAACCCCGCTGGTCCTCTACGGCGACGAGATCGGCATGGGCGAGGATCTCTCGCTGCCCGGGCGGGGGGCGGTCCGCACCCCGATGCAGTGGTCCGACCGCCCGAACGCCGGGTTCTCCTCGGCCGACCCCGCGGACCTCGTCGCCCCCGTCGTCAGCGATGACCCGTTCTCCTACGAGGACGTCAACGTCGCCGCGGGGTGGGCCGACCGCGACTCCCTGCTCCACTTCGTCCAGGACCTCATCGGGACGCGCAAGTCCTGTCCCGCCGTCGGGTCGGGGGAGATGACGCTGCTGGAGACCGGCGACCCGGCGACGTTCGCCCAGCGGTACGACCACGGCGACCGGACGGTCGTCGTCGTCCACAACCTCGGCCCCGACCCGCGGACCGTCGAACTCGACCTGTCGGGCGAGTACGGCGACGTCAGACAGCTCTTCGGCGAGGCCGACGTGAGTGCGGGCGAGAGGGGCTGTTCGGTCGCCCTCGCCGGCTACGGCTGTGCGTGGCTCCGTGTCGGCGCCGAGGGACCGTCGAATCTGGACGACTGAGCGCGGGGGCCGGCCTCAGTCGGCCGACCGGGACCGACAGTACACCCGCGCCTCGTAGGGACGGAGCGTGAGCGTCGGCCCGGTGTCCGTCCCGTCCTCGGGGTAGTTGCCGAGGAGGCGTTCGGCCCCGTCCCACGACCACGGGAGGTCGACCGTCGATTCCTCCCCCGAGAGGTTGCAGGCGACGAGGTAGCGCCCGCCGTCGCGCCGGTAGGCGAAGACGTCGGGGTGGTCGGGGAGGAGGTGGTCGAAGTCCCCCGCCGCGAGGCCGGGGTGGGCCTTCCGCAGTTCGATGGCCCGCCGGTAGTAGTGCCAGACGGAGTCGGGGTCCGCCCGCTCGCGCTCGGCGTTCACCTCGTCGCGGTTCGGGTTGACCGCGAGCCACGGGTCGCCGTCGGTGAACCCGGCGGTCCCCTCCGCGTCAGTCCACTGCATCGGCGTCCGGGCGTTGTCGCGGCTCCAGAAGCGCACCGCCGGCGCGATGTCCTCGAAGGTCCGGTCCTCGCCCCGTATCGCCCACTCGATGTACTGGCGGGTCTCGATGTCGCGGAACTCCTCGGGGGTATCGAAGGGGTAGTTCGTCATCCCGAGTTCGTCGCCCTGATAGACGAACGGCGTCCCGCGGAGGGTGAGCAGTACCGTCGCGAGCGCCGTCGCGGACTCGACGCGGTACTCGCCGTCGTCACCGAACCGCGAGACAGCGCGGGGCTGGTCGTGGTTCCCGAGGTACGGGGCGTTCCAGTAGTCCGCGAGGCCGGTCTGCCACTCCTCGAAGACGGCCTTCAGTTCGGGGAGTTCCCACTCGGGGATGTTCCAGATGCCCGACTTGCCGACGCCGACGTTGACGTGGTCGAAGTGAAACACCATGTCCACGCCGCCGTCGAGGTAGTCGCGGGCGCTGGCGACGGTGACGCCGGGCATCTCCCCGACGGTCATGGCGTCGTAGTCCGCGAACACCCGGTCGTGGAGTTCCCGGAGGTACGCCCCCACCTCGGGGCCGTCGATGAAGTGCTCACTCCCAATGATATCGTCGCTCGGGTCGCCGTCGGGCAGGCCCGGCGTCTTCGAGATGAAGTTCACTACGTCCATCCGGAAGCCGTCGACGCCCCGGTCGAGCCACCACCGGACCACGTCGCCGACCTCCTCGCGGACCCGCGGGTTCTCCCAGTTGAGGTCCGGCTGCGAGGAACTGAACACCGAGAGGTAGTACTCCCCGCGCGTCTCGTCGTAGGTCCACGCCGACCCGCCGAAGACGGCGTCCCAGTTGTTCGGCGGGCCGCCGTCGTGGCCCTCGCGCCAGATGTAGTAGTCGTCGTAGGGGGCCTCGCCGCGCCGGGAGGCCTCGAACCACTCGTGCTGGTCCGAGGTGTGGTTGACCACGAGGTCCATCACGAGGTGCATCTTTCGGTCGTGGAGCTCGTCGACGAGTGCGTCCATGTCGTCGATGGTGCCGAACGTGGGGTCGATGGCGCGGTAGTCGCGCACGTCGTAGCCGTTGTCCACCTGCGGGGAGTCGTACACCGGGCTCAGCCAGACGACGTCCACCCCGAGGTCGTCGAGGTAGTCCAGTCGCTCGACGATGCCGGGGATGTCGCCGACGCCGTCGCCGTCCGAGTCGTTGAAACTGCGGGGATACACCTGGTAGACAACTGCAGTCTGCCACCACGTCAGTTCGTCGTGCCGCTCCATTACCGAGTACTGTCGTCGCGGACGTATAAGACGTTAGAGTGTAACCGGCGGGTAGGAACAGCCTACCGTTCGTCCGACGGTTCCTCGGGCGCCCCGGATCGCGGGCGCCTCCGGTTCCGGGCAAGTCGGCGCAGTGCGCT
The DNA here is from genome assembly GCA_964474395.1 of uncultured Halobacteriales archaeon. Classification (GTDB taxonomy): domain Archaea; phylum Halobacteriota; class Halobacteria; order Halobacteriales; family Haloarculaceae; genus Halomarina. The sequence goes on along the minus strand of CAYYSW010000135.1, from coordinate 1,666 downwards.
CGCGCCGACCGCCCCGGCCGCGATTGCGGCCATCCCGAGCGCCAGCGCCCACGGCCCGCGCATGTCGGCGTCGGTCCCGCCGGCGTCCCGCGGGTCGTCGGTCGTGGTGTCGTCCATGCCGTGGAGAGACGGTCCGGCCGGGTGAACCTGTCGCAC
>CAYYSW010000135.1:0-1410 GCA_964474395.1 uncultured Halobacteriales archaeon | reverse complement strand
TCGTGGTGTCGTCCATGCCGTGGAGAGACGGTCCGGCCGGGTGAACCTGTCGCACTCACACCTGCCGGTCGGTGGGCCGCGCGGTCCCGCGGCCGGTCGGTCGCTTTCCCGACGGGAGGGAGCCACCGAGAGGTGTGCCGGCGGCGTGACAGGTGTTCCGCCGGTCAGAAGGCGCCGTCGCCCTCGACGGCGAGGAGTTCGGCCTCGCCCTCGTGGGTGCTCGTATCGAAGCGCGTGACGCGGAGCCGGACGCGCGTGTCCGGCTCGACGGTCCGGGACTCCCCGTTCAGTCGCAGGATGGTATCGCCGACGCGGACCAGTGCCGTGTCCCCGCTGTGTCCCGTGACGAACGCGCTTATCTCCTGGCCCTCCTCGAAGGTGGGCGTACTCGACCGGAAGGTGAGTCCCGCGAGGAACTTCCTCATACGCGACTCACCTCCTGGCTCTCACGGTCGGGGACGTACTCGAGGCCGAAGCCGGTGGCGGCGGCGACCACGAACACGAAGAACAGGAGCCAGCCGTGGAAGACGAACGGCCAGACCTCGATGGGCGAGACGACCATCGACTCGGTGAACCACTCGAAGCTCTCGGGCAGGGCCTGGAGCTGCGCGTAACCGACGAGGACGCCGCCGGCCCACGGGAAGATGTAGCCGAGCGCCGAGGTGTTGGCGTCGAGGATGTTCGCCCGACGGTAGCCGTTGATGTTGAATCGCTGGCCGATGCGGGCGATGTATGGCGCGATGGCGATCTCGGCGGCGGTGTTGATGGTGATCATCGCGTTGACCATCGCCGTCCCGAGGACCATCGTCAGTTCGGCCCGGCGGACCCCGGTCGCCACCTTCTCCAGGAGGAGGTCCTGAATGGCGGCGAACCCGCCGCCGCGGATCATCACCTGTGCACCCGCGACGATGAGCAGCGTCAGGACGATGAGCGGGAAGAACCCGACGGCCCCGGAGTACAGCGACCCGCCGGCGCTCCCGATGGCGTCGGCGTTCTCTGGGACGGCCACGAACGGCAGGCCGAGGAAGGCGCTCCCCTCACCGACGTAGAAGACGATCATGTCGCTGACCGGCGCGCCGGCGTCGAGGGGCAGGGCGTCGAGGACGACGTTGAACGCGAACGCGACGATGAGGCCCCAGGAGATGGCCTCGATGATGTGTCGCCCCCGGACGGCCGTGACGATGACGACGAACATCGAGACGAGGTGGACGAGTCCGAACGGGTCCGCCTCCTCGACGAGCAACTGGCCCGTCCCCTGGAGGGGGGCGCCGGCCATGGCGCTCCCGGCGACGAGATAGGCGACGAGCGCGAGGCTCGCGGCGACGAGCGCGTACTTGAACCGGGAGGCGACGACGCCGCCGATGTCGGCGTCCTGCGTGACCGCGCTCACGATCGTCGTGTCCGACACGG
>CAYYSW010000134.1:0-7213 GCA_964474395.1 uncultured Halobacteriales archaeon | reverse complement strand
GACTTCAGCAGGCCGAGGTCGGAGGGCCGCAGGCGGAGGCCGGGGTCGTACAGGGTCTGACCCTCGTCGACGTCCTCGCCGACGGGCGCGACGTTCTCGCCCTCGGCGACGGCGTCGAACACCTCCAGCTCGTCGCTGATGCGGTCGGTGTGTTCGACCATCACCACCGCGTCCGCGCCGTCGGGCAGCGCGCTCCCGGTGTGGACGCGGACGGCGGTGCCCGGCTCCATCGCCTCGCCATCCCGGAGGACCGCCGGGGACCGGTCGCTCGCGCCGAAGGTGTCCTCGGCGCGGACGGCGTAGCCGTCCATCGCGGCGCGGGCGTAGTGGGGCACGTTCCGCCGGGCGACGACCCGTTCTGCGAGCACCCGGTCGACCGCCCGTTCGAGGGGGAGCCGGGCCGTCCGGTCGTGGGGGTCGGCGGCGTCGAGGAGTCGGTCGCGCGCGGCCGCGACCCGCGTCACGGACTTGAACCCGGATTCGCTGACGTCGGTCATGGCGGGCCTTTCGCACCGGGCGGTAAAAACGGGCGGGACGCCGGCCGGCACCCTCTTGTCAGTAGGCGACCACTCACACGGTATGAGTTCAGCCGGCCCCCTGCTGACGTTCCCCGACGCGCTCTCCTCCCGCGAGGCGTGGCTCGACCCGTTCGACTGGTACGCCGAGATGCGCGCCGGGTCGCCCGTCCGCCGCGACCCGGACCGCGGGTGCTGGGACGTCTTCTCGTACGCGGACGTGAAGGCCGTCCTCGGTGACGACGAGACGTTCTCGACCGACCCCCGGAACGCGACCGGGTTCCAGGCGAGGGGCGAGGAGGCGTTCTTGCTGGAGACGATGCTGTTTCAGGACCCACCGAAGCACGACCGGAGCCGCGACGTCGTCGAGGAGTTCTTCCGCCCGGGTGCGGTGAAGTCCCTCGAACCGTTCGTCGTCGAGGAGACCAACCGGCTGCTGGACGAGGCACTCGCGGACGCCGACGACGGCGAACTCGACCTCGTGGAGGCGCTCGCCTACCCCCTACCGGTCATCGTCATCGCGAAGCTGCTCGGCGTCCCCGCCGAGGACCGCGCGCAGTTCAAGCAGTGGTCCGACACCATCGTCGAGGGGACGCAGGGCGATGGCGAGGGCGACCCCGAGGAACTCCAGCGGCGGCAGATGGAGGCGGGGATGGGGCTGGCCAACTACTTCCGGGAGCTCATCGCCGACCGACGCGAGGACCCGCGGGAGGACCTCGTGACGCGCATCGTACAGGCCGACGCGGAGATGACCGAGACGGAACTGCTCGGCTTCTGCATGCTGTTGCTCATCGCGGGCAACGTGACGACGACGAACCTCATCGCCAACACGGTGCGCTGTTTCGCCGAGGCCGACCACTGGCCCCGGACGGGGCTGGAGACGGCCGTCCAGGAGGCGCTGCGCTACCGCTCGCCGGTGCAGGCGATGACCCGCATCGCGATGGAGGACGTCACCCTCGGCGGCCAGCACGTCGAGGCGGGCGACACCCTCGTCTGCTGGCTGGGGTCGGCCAACCGCGACGGCGCGCAGTTCACCGACAGCGACGCGTTCGTCCCGGACCGGACGCCGAACCAGCACCTCGGTTTCGGCTACGGCACCCACTACTGTCTGGGGGCACCGCTGGCACGACTGGAGGCGACGGTGGCCCTCCGGGAACTGCTCGGGCGGTTCGAGGTGACGCCGGCCTGGGACGACGGCGACCTTCGGCCCGTCAGGAGTTCCTTCATCTACGGCGTCGAGTCGCTGCCGGTCCGACTGACCGAACGGTAGGGAGTCGAGTCCGGCAGCGTCCGACAGTTTCTGCCGTACGGCCACGTTACACTATCGGGACATCCCGTCTCGGTTATCGCCACTCTAGATAGGATTAAAACACGTCCCGCCGACGGGCCGGTGGATGCGACGCCTACTCCATCTACTCCTGGTGTGCTGTCTGGTCACCGCCGGCGCGGTCCCGGTGGTCGGCCTCGCGGCCGCCGACGCGACGACCGACGTATCGACGACCGAGACGACTGACGCATCGCTGCAGGACGCGGCCGCGAACAACTCCTCGACGGTCACGCTCCTCACGTACAACGACATCCAGACCGCGGCGGCCCGGAACGGCGAGTTCCCGCGGCTCGTCGAACTGGTCAGCCAGCGACGGGCGGCCATCGACAACCCCGTCGTCGTGGCGGGCGCGGGCGACCAGGTCGGCCCCCACCCGCTGTCGCCGGTGAGCCAGTGGCGCGCGCCGACGGCGGTGCTCAACCTGCTGGGACCCGACGCCGACGTCATCGGGAACCACGAGTTCGACTACGGCCTCGCCGAGGTGTCGAACTTCACGAACGCCTCCGAGTTCCCGTGGCTCGCGACCAACCTCGTGAACGCCACGACCGGCCAGCCGTTCGACGGGACGCAGAACTACACCATCGTCGAGCGCGGCGGCGTCCGCGTGGGCTTCATCGGCCTCGTGGACTACGGCGCGACCTACGGCAAGACGAACATCGACTTCGCCGCCGAGGGCATCACCCTCCAGAACTTCACCGAGGACGGCCCGCGGACGGCCGAGTTCCTCAAAGAGCGGAAGGACGTCGACGTCGTAGTGGCCCTCGCGCACACCGGTATCCCCGAGGCGAAGGACCTCGCGCGGGCCGACGACGGTGCCATCGACGTCATCGCGGTCGGTGACGACGAGCGCTACTACCCGCCCCGGGAGACCTCCGGGACGGTCATCACCGAGGGGCTCGCCCGCGCGCAGTTCCTCGGCGAACTCAACCTCACGGTCGAGGACGGGGACGTGACGGCGTGGGAGGGACGGCTCATCCAGACCAACACGTCCGGCGTCGAGAAGAACGCGACGGCCTCCGAGATTATCCTCGGTTACCGCGCGAACGCCAGCCTCGACGACGACATCACGACCACGACGACGGCCCTCGACGCGACGTTCGCGACGAACTACCACGAGGAGTCGAACTACGGCAGCCTCGTCACCGACGCCATGCGGGCGCAGGCCGGCGCGAACGTCGCCATCACGAACGCCGGCGGCATCCGCTCGAACGCCGTCTACGGCCCCGGCGTGCTCACGGGCGGCGACGTCTTCAGCACGCTGCCGTTCCCGAACACGCTCGTCACGGTCGAACTGACGGGCGCACAGCTGCGGGAGGCCCTCGCCAGCCAGGTCGTCACGCTCGAAAGCGAGACCGGCGAGGGGTTCGGCGAGGAGATCAGCCAGCATGTCTCGGGCGTGCGCTTCGAGTGGGTCCCCCACGAGGGGACGGACGAGCGGATCCGTGACGTCTACGTCAACGCCAACGCGCCGGGCGAACCGGCCGCCTGGCGCGAACTCGACGAGGACGCCACGTACAGCGTCGCGGTCAACAGCTACATGGCGGCGGGCGGCAGCGGCTACCCCATCGCCAACGCGACGGTGCTAAACGAGACCGACGAACTCCTCGCGGAGGCCGTCATCGACTACCTCGACCCGAAGGATACCATCTCGCCGGCGGTCGAAGGCCGGATGCAGCGCGTTGATACGGAGCTCGGGACGGCGACGGCCGAACTCGACGGCGAGGGTAAGACGGTCCTGCGCTTCGACGCGCCGGCGGACCTCACCGGCGTCGACGCCGACTCGTTCGTCCTCGCCACCGTCGACAACGAGACGGTGAGCGCCGAAGGGGTCACGGCGAACGGCAACACCCTCCTCGTGCGCTTCGACGACGCGGCGCTGACCGAACTGGTCGGGAGCGGCGAGACGGCCCTCGACCTCTTCGGGGAGTACGACTCCTCGACGTACGACCTCGTCTACTTCGAGAGCGCACGGCTCAACGCCGACGTCACCGTCACGGACACGACGGCCGGCGAGGGCGCGGACGAAGGCGACGGCGCTGAGGAGGGAGACGGGTCGGAGGAGCGCGACTCCGACGGGAGCGACGACTCCGACGAGAACGAGAACGACGCCGCGGACGGTGACGTGGGCGACGCGGACGACGGCACCGCCGCCTACCAGATAGACGTCGTCAGGGGCGAGGTCATCGAGGACCTCGGCGAGGGCGAGGACGGGACGCCCGCCCTCTACGCCGCACAGGACCGCCTCCTGCAGGCGACGACGGTCCTCGCCGACGGCACCGTGACGAGCGCCTACGCGGTCCCGACCGGGCCGGTCACGGGGACGCTCGCCGGCTGTCAGGTGTCCTACGCCCCCGTTGGCTACGATGGCGACACCGGCGAGGCGACCGTCTCGGTGAGCGTCGGCGGGGACTGCGACGGCGTGACGCTCTCGCTCGCGGGCTACGAACTCCCCGGCGACGACACGACGTTCGTCCGGGCACACGCCGACGAGCAGGAGCTCGTCGCCAGCGAGACGGTGACGCTCGACGGCGGCGAGTCGGCGACGGTCACCATCGACCTCACCGACGAGGACGGCGACGCGTAGTCGGCCCACTCCGCGACCGCTCTCCCGGACTTCTTTCGGACCGCTTCGACCAGCCAGCGACGCGACCGGCGCACGGTTTATCCCGTCGCGCGACCCGGTACGCGCCATGCCCCCGTTCCCCCTCCAGTCTGTCGGCGCCCTCTTCGCCGGCGTCTTCGGTCTGGTCGGCGTGGTCCTCGTCGGCTACGCCGGCCGCGAACTGCTCGTCGCCTACCGACTGGCCCGGACCGACCCCACGCCCGTCGCGGACCTGCCGAACGTCTCCGGCCCGGTCGAAATCGAGGGACGGGCGCTCGTCCACGGCGGGACGTTCGAGTCGCCGTTCTCGGCGACGGCCTGCCTCGCCTGCGAGTGGCGCGTCGAGGAGGAACGCCACGACGACGACGGGACCCACTGGGTGACCGTCGCCTCGGGGTCCGAGGCGGTGCCATTCCGCGTCGAGGACGACACCGCGAACGTCCTCGTCTACCCGGCGGGCGCGGACTTCCGGTTGGCGGACGAACCCCCCGTTCGAATCCCCGGCGGGGAACGCCCGCCAGACCGCATCCAGCGGTTCATCGACACGAACGAGGACGTCGGCCCGGAGGACACCACCTTCGAGGTCGGTCCGCTGTCCATCACGACCGGCGAGGACCGGCGCTACTACGAGGCGCGCCTCGACCCCGACGAACCGGTGTACGTCTACGGGACGCCCGTCTACTCGCCCGGCGTGGGCGACGCCGTGGGACAGGTGAACGCGACGATGGAACCCGGCGACGGTCGCTTCATCGTCTCGGATACCGACGAGTCGGGCGTCGTCCGGCGGGTGGTCGTCGGCGCGCTGGTACCACTCCTCGTGGGCCTGCTCTTCGTCGGGTTCGCCGTCGTGTTCGGGTCCGCCCTCGGCCTCGGGGCGGGACTCCCACTCCCCTGAGGACCGTTCGTGTGGTTCGATAGCGTCCCACAGTGAGTCAGGGGGACCGCTACCGGGGGATTTTTCGCCCTCGCAGGAGTACGTCCGGGTATGTCTGCTCTTCGCGATGCGTTGCGGGACCTGCCGGACGCGGTGTTCGCAGACCTCCTCGAATCGGAGGACGCCTACCTCGTCGTCGTGGACCTGCCCGGCGCGAGCGCGGAGACCGTCGACGCCCGCGTCGACAACGGTCGCCTCCGTATCGAGGCCCAGCGCGAGAAGGACCTCCCGCCGGAGTTCCGCTACGTCCGGGAGGACCGCTCGCTGTTCCTCGACGCCGAACTCCCGCTCCCGCCGGACGCGACGGGGAAGGACGCGGAGGCGACGATGAAACGCGGCGTCCTCGAACTCCGCCTGCCGAAGACGAGCGCGGCCGGCGACGAATCGATACCCATCAGTGACGACGAGGCGTGACCGGGCCCGACGTGTCACGACCCGTCCGTAGCGACCGGCATCCCTCGGAGTCGGCGTCCGTGAGTCGTCGCGTCGAGTGCGCCCGCGTGGGGTCCCCGGCGTGAGACGGGACTCCGGAGAGCGCGGATGAACCTCACTCGCCTCGCGGCGCTCCGCTCGCTCGTTCACGCTCAGCACCGGAGGTGCCTCGCGTGAACCTCGCTCGCTCGCGACAGCTCGCTCGTTGCCTCACGAGGACCACGGGGTGGCCCTCGTGAACCTCCGTGCCTACCGCCGCTTTTTCGTCGTCGCCTACCAGTTCCTCCCCATCCTGCTGTCGTACGCGCGGGACCGCCGACGGTTCCTGCTGTTCGGCGGCCCACGGCAGGTGTCGAGTGCGACCCGGCGCCAGCGTGCCCGCAAGCTCCTCGATTCGATGCTCACCCTCGGGCCGACGTTCATCAAGCTCGGACAACTGCTCTCGACGCGCCCGGACATCCTCCCGCCCGAGTACGTAGAGGAGTTCGAGGACCTCCAGGACAACGTGCCGCCGGCCCCGTGGCCGGGGGCGAAGGAGGTCGTCGAGGAGGACCTCGGCCCGGTCGAGGAGTGGTACACCGACTTCGACACCGACGCGATCAGCGGCGCGTCGCTCGGGCAGGTCTACACCGCGACGGTCGACGGGCAGAAGGTGGCCGTGAAGATCCGCCGGCCGAACATCGAGTCGCTCGTGGAGGCCGACCTGCGAGTCATCAAGTTCTCCATCCCCATCCTGATGCGCTTCGTCGGGGAGGCCCAGTCGTTCTCGCTGGAGACGCTGGCCGACGAGTTCGCGACGGTCATCCGTCAGGAGATGAACTACGCCCGCGAGGCGACGATGCTGAAGGAGATCCGGTCGAACTTCACCGACGACCGGCGCATCCGCATCCCGGCGGTCGTCGACGAGCGGTCGACGGGCCGCGTGCTCACGATGGAGTACGTCCCCGGGACGAAGATATCGGAGATAGAGAACCTCGACGACCTCGGGGTGAACCGCTCGGAACTCGCCGAACACCTCCAGCGGGTGTACCTCCAGATGATAATCGACGACGGGGTGTTCCACGCCGACCCGCACCCGGGCAACCTCGCGGTACAGGACGACGGCACACTGGTGTTCTACGACTTCGGGATGTCCGGGCGCGTCGACCCGTTCATCCAGGACAAGATCGTCCAGTTCTACGGCGCCATCGCCCAGCAGAACATCGACGCCATCCTCGACGCCCTCGTCGAGATGGGCACCCTCAGCCCGGAGGCAGACCGCCAGACGATGGCCGACGTGATGGAACTCGCCATCGCCGACGCGCGCGGGGAGGACATCGAACAGTACCGCGTCCAGCAGATAATCTCGCAGGTCGAGGACACCATCTACGAGTTCCCGCTCCGCCTGCCGCCGAACCTCGCGC
>CAYYSW010000133.1:5534-7271 GCA_964474395.1 uncultured Halobacteriales archaeon | reverse complement strand
GCTCCAGTACGCGCGGACCGTCCTGCAGGACAAGGTGATGTTCTGCACGGACTACCCGATGCTCCGGCCCGAGCGCTGGCTGGACCAGTTCGAGGAGTACACCGACTTCCCCGAGGACGTCCAGCAGAAGCTCCTCTGGGAGAACGCCGAGGCGTTCCTCGGGCTCTAACCCGCACGTGTGGCTTGCCTGGGCAACCCACGGTAATATGCCCGTTTCGTCTGCACAGAAAAGAGCATGGGCGACTCACACGACGACGAGCGCGTAGATTCGACGGAGAGTGACGCGGCCCTCCTCACGGACGGCGGGGAAGAGAAAACGGAGGAGGCCGAGACCGAGGAAGAAGAGGAAGAGGAGGAAACCGAAGAAGAGACCGAGGGAGGGGAGGAACCCGAAACGGAAGAACCCGAGGAGGAGGAACAGCAGGAAGGGAACGAGCAGGGTGACGACGAGGGCCGGCGGACGGAGGACATGTCGGCCGAGGCCATCGCGAACGAACAGGAAGGGACCGGCGTCCTCTTCCTCGACCTGCACGGGTTGGAGGTCGACCTTCTGGGACTCGACATCGACGTGAGCGAACTCGTCCTGGACATCGAGGCGGTCGAGGGGGACGGCAACCTCCTCGGCAACCTCCTGTCGTCGGTCGCCGGCCTGCTCGACGGCGGCCTCGGAAGCCTCCTCGACGGTCTCGGCATGGACTTCGACGTCGGCGAGAAGCTCTCTTCCGCGTTCGACAGCGCCACGAGCAGGCTCAGCGACGCGCTCGAGGACGTCCCGGTCGGCGACATCATCACGCAGGTGCTCATCGGCGTCCTCTCGCAGGCGCTCGGACTCGACAACCTGACCGACGACGAGGATGAGAACGAGGACGAGGACGAGAACGGGGACGACGAGGGAAACGAGGAGGACGAGGAGTAGGGATGGGTGACGACCAGTCGCTCGTCGACCGCATCGATTACGTCGAGTTGCTCCGGGGGGTCGACTTCGGGGACGTGTTCGAGGGGACCACCCTCGGCGACCTCCTCGACGACGAGTCGGCGGATGGCGACGGTGTCGGCGAGACCATCGGTGCTCGCGTCGGGGAACTGTTGGGCGGACTCGTCGGGGGAGCGCTCGGCCGCACGGTCGGGACGTCGCTCCTCCATCGCCTCCTCGACGTAGGAGGTGACGATGGCTGACGGTAGCTCCCTCGGCGACGCCATCGCGGACAAGGTCCAGGAGAAGTTGACCGACGAGGAGGTCGCCGCGGAGGTCGGGCGGAGCATCGGTGCCACGGCGGGACGGACCATCGGCCGACAGGCCGGCGGTGCCGCCGAGGACGCCGTCCGGGAGGGGCTCGACGAGGGCCAATCGCTCCGCGAACTGGTCCAGTCGGCCATCGACGCCGTCGTGGAGTCCCTCCGGGGACTGCTGACCGACCGGGAGGCGCTGTCGTCGCTCGTCGACGACCTGAAGGAAGTCGGCGCGGAGGAGGCGATACAGCAGGTCGTCGACGGCGGCTCGGACGACGACTCGGACTCCGCCGCCGAGGAGGCGACCAGCGGGGCGGTCGAGTCCGCGGAGGGGGCCGCCGATTCCGCCGACGAGACTGCGGAGGACGCCGCGGATGCCGCCGACGAGGCGACCGACACCGCGACCGAGGCAGTCGAGGAAGCGACCGACTCCGCCACCGACGCGGTCCCCGACGTGACCGGGAACGACGAGGAGTCCGAGGAATCCGAGAGCGACGAGTCGGAGAG
>CAYYSW010000133.1:0-5434 GCA_964474395.1 uncultured Halobacteriales archaeon | reverse complement strand
GAGGACGAGGACCTCGAGGTCCCCCTCCCGTCGAACGCCGACGACCTCCGCGCCGAGACCTACCGGGAACTGCTCGGGGCGATGTCCTACCGCGAACTCCAGGCGGTCGCGAAGGAGGTGGGCGTGAAGGCTAACCTCTCGCGCGACGAGATGACGAACGAGATCATGGACGAGTTCGAGGAACGGACGGACGGCGAGAGCGACGACGAGGAGTGAGATGACCGACACGGACCTGCGCGACCGCATCGACGCCGTCCTCGCCGACGCGGCCGACGCCATCGAGGCGGACGACGACGAGACCCTCGACGCCGTCGCGGCGGCCGCCAGCGGTATCGTCGAGGACAACGACTCGGCGTCCCTGCTCGCGGCCGTCGGCCTCGCGGACGAGGACGACGAGGACGCGAGCATCCCCGAGGCGCTCGCGGAGGGCGACTCACGGCGGGTCTTCGAACTCGAACGCCTGTTGAAGCTCTCGCGGTTCGCGGACCGCGAGGAGGACGAGGACGCCGACGGCCACCGCGCGGACCTCCTCGACCTCTTCGAGGACGACGAGAACGAAAGCGAAACGGGGGACGGCGAGGCCGACCCCGACGGGGCCGAAGACGAGGCCCCCGGCGACGAGGAGTCGGTGGCGGAGTCGGTCCAGTCGGCCGCCGAGACGGTAGCGGACGCCGTCGTCGACTCCGACGACGAGTCGGAATCGGACGGTATCGACGTGTCGGTCCCGGACGTCGGCCCCCTCGACGACGGCGAGGACGGCTCCGACGACAGCGGGGACGAGGACTCCGGCCTCGTCGAGACGGAACTCCGGGACCGCCTGCAGGGCGGCCTCTCGTCGTTCCGGGAGGGAATCGAGCGGGCACGCGGCGACCTGGAGTCCTTCGCGGAGTCGTCGACGGAGGACGAGGGGGCCGAGGAGCCACGCCCCGGTTCGGGTGGGGGACGCTCCGGTCGCCTCTCGACGGTGCCGGGGCGCAAGCGGGCGTCGCTTCGCCACTCCACCGTCACCGGCCGCTCGCATCACTCGACGGTACCGGACCGCGACGACGACTAGCCGAACAGCTGTTCGAAGAGCGCGCGCTGGCCGCGCCGGAGGCGTTCCAGGAACGCCGACTTGCTGATACCGAGTTCCGCGGCCACGCTCGCGGCGTCGGCCTCCCGCGGGACGGCGTAGTACCCCATCGAGAGGGCAGTGCGGATGGCCTCCTCCTGTCGCGGCGTGACGTTCCAGCGCTGGGCGACCGCCCGATCCTCGTCGGCGCCGAGCGGGTGGACCCGTTCGAGGCGGACGCCGACGGTCTCGCCGGCGCGGTTCATCACCCCCTCCAGCACGTCGTAGCCGACGACGGCGCCGGTGAACCGGGCGCGCCCGTCGCGGTAGGACAGCGACTCGGCGACGAACCCCGCGCTGACGAGTTCGTGGACGACGCAGGGGTGTTTCGAGAGACAGCGGAAGTTCGCGCGCCCGCCCCTGCGTGCGCGGTGGAGGTAACGGATGCGGTCGTCGCCGTCGAGGACCCGCGCGAGCCGGTCGTCGTCGGGCGCGCCGAACTGCAGGAGCGCGTAACCGTCGGCCCGCAGCTGTGGCGGCTGGGCGTCGATGGTCACGTCCACGACCCGCGAGGCGTCCGCCAGTGGGCAGTCGTCGCCGGAGACGGCGAACTCGACGACGAGGCACTCCGAAATCATGCACCAGGTTGGCACGATTGGTATATAAAACACGTTCATGGGCGGGCCAACCTGTATGCACATCCATTACAAACGTCCGGGCATGAACCTGGAGGAGGTCGAAGCGCGCGCCGGCCCGCGGGAGTTCGGGCCGACCGACGACATGCCCGAGGAGTACCGCAAGGCGGCCACGCGGATGATCCAGTTCCACGCCAACTCCGAGATAATGGGCGCGTACATCGAGCGCCCGTTCATCCGGCAGGCCCCCTCCCTCGACCGGAAGCTCGCCGTCTCCGCGCAGGTACAGGACGAGATCGGCCACGGCCAGTTGCTCTACCGGGCCGCCGAGAACCTCGGCATCAAGACCCGCGAGCAGATGCTCGACGAACTCGCGAACGGGCAAGGGAAGTTCCTCAACTGCTTTCACTACCCGCTCGACGACTGGTACGAACTGCCGATGATCATGTTCTTCGTCGACGGCGCGGCGATGCGCCGGCAGGCCACCCTCAAGCGCACCTCCTGGGAGCCGTACGCCCACGCCATCGACAAGATCTGCTTCGAGGAGGGCTTCCACATCAAACACGGCGAGGACATCCTGAAGGAACTCGCCACCGGGAGCCGCCGCGACCAGGAGCGGCTCCAAGAGGCGTTCGAGAAGTGGTGGCCCCGCATCCTGCAGTTCTTCGGGCCGACCGACGACAAGTCGACGCACAACGACTTCTCGACGGCGGTGGGCCTGAAGACGATGAGCAACGACGCGCTCCGCACCGCGTTCCTCAACGTCTACCTCCCGAAAGCCGAGAAGTACGGCCTCGAGATCCCCGACTCCCCGCGCGTCGAGTTCAACGAGGAGACCGAGCGCTACGAGGTAGAGGAGGACGACCTCGACTGGGAGGAGTTCACGCAGATCGCGCGAAACGAGTACCCGCAGGGGAAAGGCCAGATAGCCAAGCGCCACCGCACCCAGGAGGCCGTCGAGTGGGTGCGCGACGCCATCGAGAACCCCCGAACCGCCGGAGCGGCGGCCGACTGACCATGATATTCGAAGTCTTCAGACAGGAGAAACGGAAGGACTACCACGTCCACGTCGGCAACGTCCACGCTCCCGATCGGGAGATGGCACAGCTGTTCGCGCAGGTGATGCACGCCCGCCGGAAGCCCGCCCACTCGCTGTGGGTCGTCCCGAAAGAGGAGATAACCGAGGTCGACTCCGACGACGAGGGCATCGCCATGGGCGGTCTCACCCAGAAGCAGTACCGCTGGGCGACGAACTACAACACCGACGAGACGTTCGCCCAGGAGATAGAGGACTCCCAGCGCGAACAGGAGGCGGCAGAGCGTGGCCGCGAGGAAGCGGCGGAGGGCAACTGATGGCGGCCACGCTCGGCACCCCCGGTGAGTTGACCGAGCGGGAACGCGAGGCCGTCCAGGACCTCCTCTTTGCCCTCGCGGACGACGAGTTCGTCCTCGCGGACCGCTACACCGAGTGGCAGTGCCAGGGGCCGACGCTGGAAGCCGATATCGCTATCGCGAACATCGCACAGGACGAGCTGGGCCACGCGCGCCTCTGGTACGACCTCCTGCAGGACTTCGGGCCGAGCGAGTCCGAACTCATCTGGGAACGCGAACCCGGGGCGTTCCGCCATTCGACGCTCGTCGAGCGGCCGTTTGCCACGGGCGACTGGGCGGACGCCGTCGTCCGGGCGTATCTCTACGACGTCGCCGAGTACCTCCAGTTGGAGTCGCTGACCGAGACCACCTACCCCCGCATCGCGGACCGGGTCGGGAAGGTGAGAGGCGAGGAGTCCTACCACCGCGAACACGCCCAGAACTGGCTCGAACGGCTCTGCGAGGACGAGTCGGGGCGACAGCACGTGCAGGCCGCCGTGGACGAACTGTTCCCCCACGCGCTGACGCTGTTCGTCCCGACCGAGCGCGAGGCCGACATCGTCGAACTCGGCGTCCGCCCGACGCCCATCGGCCAGTTGCGTGAGGAGTGGCTCTCCATCGTGGGGACGTTCCTCGACGGTCTCGGCGTCTCGCTCCCGATGAACCCCGAGGACGACCCCGACGAGTTCCTCCCGGACACGGTGGGACGCGACGGGAGCCACACCGACGCGTGGTTCCGGCAGTTCAACGAACTCACCTACACGTACCGCATGCTCGACCGCACCGAGGCCCGACGCCTCATGCCCGACCCCGACGATGCCTGAGTACGACGACACCGACCTCGCACTCGACGGCGAGGGGCCCACCTACTGTGCGTACACCGACTACTCGCCCGGGAAACCGGCCGCCGAACAGGGTATCCCGGCGACCGGCGAGGGCTCGGAGGGGTTGGAACGTGCCGTCTGGGACGCCCTCTACGAGGTCGAGGACCCGGAGATGCCCGTCTCCGTCGTGGACCTCGGCCTCGTCTACGGGGTGCTCGTCGAGGACGTGACGGACGACGAGCGAGGGACGGAGACGGTCGCTCGCGTCCGGATGACGCTCACCTACACCGGCTGTCCGGCCCGGTCGATGCTCACGGGCGACGTCGAGGACGCCGCGGCGTCACCTCCCGTAATCGACCGGGGGGAGGTGGAACTCGTCTGGAGCCCCGAGTGGTCCGTCGAGTTCGTCACGGAGGCGGGCCGCGAGGACCTCCGGGAGTTCGGGGTGTCGATATGAGGCGCCTCGACCCCTCCGTCGAGGCGGGCGGCGACGGCGAACCGGCGGCCTGTCCGTACTGCGGCGGGACGAACACCGAGCGCGAGCACCCGAAAGGACCGTCGCTCTGTCGGTCCATCCACTACTGCAACGACTGCCTCGAACCGTTCGAGGCAGTCGGCTAGTTTTACCTCCTGTTGGGTGCTACCGTTCACCATGGACGTACGCCCAGCGACGCCGGCGGACATTCCGGCGCTCCGGTCGATCTCGCGTCGGTCGTGGGAGCGCGACCCGGTACTGACCCGCGAGACGGCCACCGAGACGGTCGACGAGTGGTACGGTGAGGACCGACTGCGCGAGGACGTGGAGGCGAGCGACGTTCGGGTCCTCGTCGCCGTCGCCGAGGCCGTCATCGGGTTCTCACACGGTATCGTCGACGGGGACGTGGGGACGGTGCTGCGCCTCTACGTGGACCCCGACTACCGGCGGGAGGGCGTCGGGTCGCACCTGCTGGAGGCGGCCTGCCGCGATATGGCCGAACGGGGCGTCGAACGGGTCCAGGCGATGACCCTCGCCGCGAACGACCCCGGCAACGAGTTCTACCGCGCCAACGGGTTCGAACGGACCTCGACGGGCCGGACCGTCATCGGTGGGGAGTCCTACCCGGAACACGTCTACACGCGGGCCGTCGAGTGACCCGAATCGGTATATAAACCTGCGTGTGGCACGCCACACCACGCGATGCGACGGGCCGCAGTAGTGCGGTCCGTGGTTCATGTTCGTAGCTTTTATATAGAACCGCAGACAACGGTTCGACCGACTATGGCTCAACAGATGGGCAACCAGCCCCTCATCGTACTGTCGGAGGACAGCCAGCGGACCTCCGGGCGCGACGCCCAGTCGATGAACATCACGGCCGGGAAAGCGGTCGCTGAGTCGGTACGCACCACACTCGGCCCGAAGGGGATGGACAAGATGCTCGTGGACAACTCGGGCAACGTCGTCGTCACGAACGACGGCGTGACCATCCTCGAGGAGATGGACATCGAGCACCCCGCGGCGAACATGATCGTCGAGGTCGCCCAGACCCAGGAGGACGAGGTCGGCGACGGCACGA
>CAYYSW010000132.1:3141-7285 GCA_964474395.1 uncultured Halobacteriales archaeon | reverse complement strand
CGAAGACCGCACCACCTTCATCATCGCCCACCGCCTCTCGACCATCAGGGACGCGGACCAGATCGTCGTCCTGGAGGACGGCCGCATCGCCGAGCGCGGCACCCACGACGAGCTGTTGAAGAACGACGACCTCTACGCCCACCTCTGGGGCGTGCAGGCCGGCGAGATAGACGAGCTCCCCGAGGAGTTCATCGAGCGCGCCCAGCGCCGGCAGGCCCGCACCGAGACGGAAGCCGACGACTGACCGCGACCGTCGGCCCTGCTCTCGCACCGGACTCGACGTCCCGTCGTCGCCAGGAGGGACGTGACCGCGGGCGCGCCGACGAGGACGCTGGGGAGCGCGAGGGGGTGTCCGATAGCCGGCGGCGTTCCGCGTCCGTCCGGCGGGCTCCACGTGCGCGGACGTCACCCCGTCTCCGAGGCGGGGTTGCACGTGCCGGGGAGCTGCCGTCGTGTGGACGGCGAGTCGGGCCGACCCCGGACCCGCCGTCGGCGTGTAGCGGGCAGACCCCGTCCGCTGTGGCCGGGGCGCCCCGAGACGACGGGAGAGCAGTCGAAAGCCCCAGTCTTTTGACTCAAGCGTGTGTCACGAACGGCCATCTTCCGACGTAGCCGACGAGCAGCCGACCGCTCGAACGACAGTCACCGCGGCAGGCGGGGGGAACGATGACCGCATCCGGAGACGAGAGCGCGGAGGGGACGGTGTTACAGCGCCTCGGGTCGCGCCTCTCGGCGCGGGTCGAGCGCTGGATGCCGAGCCCGTTCATCTTCGCCATCCTCCTGACGTACATCGTCTTCCTCGCGGGCGTCCTCGTCGAGGGGTCCGGCCCGGTGGAGATGGTCCAGTTCTGGTTCGACGGCTTCTGGGTGTTGCTCTCGTTCACGATGCAGGCGGTGCTCATCCTCGTGACGGGGTTCGTCGTCGCCTACCACCCGCTCGTCCAGAACCAGATCAAGCGACTCCTCTCGGTCCCGTCGACCGCCCGGCAGGGCATCCTGCTGGTCGCGCTGATAGCGATGGTGACGGCGTGGTTCCACTGGGGGCTCGGCCTCATCGTCGGGGCGCTGCTCGCCCGCGAGATGGGCCGGCAGGGTCACGAACGCGGCCTGAACCTCCACTACCCCCTGCTGTGCGTCGCGGGGTACATGGGGCTGGCGCTGACGTGGAACATGGGGCTGTCGGGGGCGTCCGTTCTCCTCATGAACACCCCCGGCAACGTCTTCGTCGAGCAGGGCATCATCGACGGCCTCGTCCCCGTGACGCGGACCATCTTCCACCCCTACATGGTGACGCTGCTGGTGGTCTGCGTGCTCTACTCGCTGGTCTGTCTCTACCTCCTCTCGCCGCCGGACGAGGAGTCCGAGGGCATCACCGAGTTCCTGCCGAAGAGCGAACTGACCGAGGAGACCGTCGAGGCCGGGTCGACGACTGCCGCCGACGGCGGCGACCCGGCCTCCGACCGCCCCTCCGAGACCGACGAGGGCGTCGAGAGCGACCGACCGCGCGAGGACGCGAAGGCGGACCCGACGCCCTCCGACCGCCTCAACAACAGCCGCGTCATCGGGGGCCTCATCGCGGTGACGGGCGTCGTCTTCGCGCTCTACACCTTCGCCACGCAGGGGCTCGACGCGCTGAACCTCAACACGGTGAACTTCTCGTTCCTGTTCATCGGGTTCGCGCTGTTCACGAGCCCGCAGGCCTACGAGGAACGCTTCGCGGCGGCGGTCGACTCGACGAGCGACATCATCCTCCAGTTCCCGTTCTACGCGGGCATCATCGGGATGACGACGAACTCGGGGCTCGCCGAGACCATCGCGGAGGCCATCGTGAGCCTGGCGGGACCGGAGACGTACCCCGCAGCGGTGGTCCTCGTCTCGGCGGCCGTCAACACGTTCGTCCCCTCGGGCGGCGGCGAGTGGACCGTCATCGGCCCCATCGTCATCCCCGCCGCACAGGACCTCGGGGTGCCGGTCGCACAGACCGTCATCGCCTACACGTTCGGCGCGTCGCTCGCGGACCTCGTCCAGCCGTTCTGGGCGCTCCCGCTGCTCGCCATCACCGACATGCGAGCGCGGGACATCTTCGGCTACGCCATCATGATGTTGCTGTTGACGCTGCCGTTCGTCCTCGTGGCGGTCGTCGTCATCCCCTACTCGGGGTTCTGGTGACGACCGCGAGTAGGTCGCAGAATCAGGCCGACTCGTCCTCGCTCTCCTGGCCGCTCTCGGCTTCCGACCCGCGGTCGGAGTAGCCCCTGCGGCCCACGGCGTCGCCTTCGAGCATCGTGAGAATCGCCTGTCGGACGTCCTCGGCCTCCTGGAACTCCTCCTGGTACCCCTCCAGTGCCTCGCCGAGCGTCGTCGACCCGTCGGGCAGACCGAGTTCCTCGTCGCCGTAGGCCTCCCGTATCTCGTCGGCGTCGGCGGGGTAGTCGTGGTCCTCGAGTTTCTCGTCGAGGTCACCGAAGTCGATACCGTGCGTCCGGCTGTCGTCGTCATCGACACTCATACCCGCACCGACTCCCCCGGAGGGCATACGGTTTGGGCCGGCCCGTGCCGCCCCCCGTCCCGAACACCTGTCAACCGAGACATCCTTATTCCCTCCCGGCGCGTCCGAAGATGGCATGAGTGGTACAGCCAGCCATGCCAGTCCGGACGCGGGCACCGAGGTAGCCGCCGACCTCCGGCCCTTCAGCGGTCTCAGCCTCCCCGGGGTCTGTTTCGAGAGCGGCCACTGCCTCTGGCTGCTCGACTTCGAATCGACGCCGACGCCCCACGGGGGGTACACGGAGGTGTGGGTGCTCGACCCCGACGGAACGCGGCGCCTCTACGTCTCCGAGCGGGCGGCCATCGACACGGTGTGCGAGTTCCACGACTTCGACGCCACCCACGCGGCCGAGATGACGGTCGAGCGCACGGACGAGGGTCGCTCGCTGTCGATGGTCGCCGCGGACGGGACGCGCCTCGACTGGTCGCTGACGTTCGAGGCGACCCCGGTGACGCGACTGCTCGGTGCGGTCTCCCGGCTGACCCCGGACGCCGTCGCCCGCAGCAGCGTCGGACGGGCGGTCTCGACGGTCTCGCTGAACGGCCTGCTCGGGCTCGGCGGCCTCCCGGTCGGCGGCCACACCGAGACGGGCCGGGCGTACTTCGCCGCCGCCGACCGGGTCTACCGCGTCGGGGACGCGAGGGCCACCCTCGACGGGGTCGACCTCGGGAGCGTCGTGGCCCCCCGCGAGCGCATCGCGTTCGGCGACATCATCACCACCGACCGGCCGGTGGCGTTCGTCGGCGACCTGTTCCTCGAATACCGGCGCTGACGGCTCCCGCTTAGCCGTCGCTCCTGTCACACCCGACCGTTGAAGTCCGCGAGCGCTGACCCTCCCCCATGCACCTCGCCGAGAGCACGTGGACGGACGTGGACGCACTCGACACCGACCTCGCGCTCCTGCCGGTCGGGAGCACCGAACAGCACGGCCCGCACGCCCCGCTCGGGACGGACGCGTTCACCGCCGAGGCCGTCGCGGAGGCGGGCGCGGCAGCCTACGACGACGACCTCCTCGTCGCGCCCACCGTTCCCGTCGGCGTCGCCGAGGAACACCGCGACTTCGCGGGGACGCTCTGGGTCCGCGAGGAGACGTTCCGGGGGTACGTCCGCGAGGTGGTCGGGAGCCTCGCCCACCACGGCTTCGACCGCGTGGTCGTCGTCAACGGCCACGGCGGGAACGTTCCCGCGCTTCGGGAGGCCTGCGGGCACCTGACCAGGGACGGCGTGGCCTACGCGCTCCCGTTCACGTGGTTCGACTCGGTGTCCGACCAGTTGCCGATGGGCCACGGCGGGGCCCGGGAGACGGCGCTCCTGCGCCACGTCGCCCCCGACCTCGTCCGCGAGGGGCGCATCGAGGAGGCGAAGGCGGGCGCCAGCGAGCGCTGGGGGGAGTGGGTCTCGGGGGTGAACCTCGCGTACGACTCCAGCGAGTTCACGGACAACGGCGTGGTCGGCGACCCGGGTGCGGGGACCGGTGAGGACGGCGAGGCGATGCTGACGGCGGCCGCGGCGCTGCTGGTCGACCTGCTCGACGCGATGGCCGACCGGACGCTGACGACCGGACGCTGAGTGCGGGGCGGGCTCAGTCGTCGTCCG
>CAYYSW010000132.1:0-3041 GCA_964474395.1 uncultured Halobacteriales archaeon | reverse complement strand
CGACCGGACGCTGACGACCGGACGCTGAGTGCGGGGCGGGCTCAGTCGTCGTCCGCCTCGGCCTCCGTCTCCTCGGCGTCGGCGTCCGTCTCCTCTTCTTCCTCTTCTTCCTCGTCGGCCTCCGTCTCGCCGTCGTCCGCCTCGTCGGCGGCCTCCTCGACGTCCTGGAGCGACCCGCGGAGGCCGGGGATGGTGCTCGCGAGTTCACCGACCTGTTCGCGGGCGGCGACGACCTCCTCCATGACCTCGGTGAGCGCCTCCAGTTCCGCCTTGAGGTCGTCGGCGTCCTCGAATGCGTCGGCGCGCACGCCCATCGTGTACCACTTGCGGGCGTCCCGGAGGTGGTCCTCGGCGTCGCCGACGTCGAGCGCGCTCCGGAGGGCGTTGAGCACGCCCAGCGTGTTGTCGGACTCGACCTCCCAGACCGCCTCGGGTTCGGGGAGCTGTTCGCGGGCCGCGGCGAGGTGCTCCTCGACGTCCGCGCGGATCTCGGTCGCGGCCTCGCCAAAGAGTTCGTCGTCGTCAAGGGACGATTGGCTCATGACTCCGGGTTTGGCAGCTGTCAGTATAAATACCCGCCCGAAAGTGAAAGTGAAAACCCGGTCGAGAGTGCCCGTGCGTTCAGTTCAGGCGCCGGGCGTTCCGGCGGTATCGGAGGGGGATCGGGTCCGCTCGCGGGCCGCCGGGACGAGGTCGAACGCCGGCTCCGTATCTCCGAGGACGAACAGCGAGTAGTACCGCAGGTACGTCCGGACGGGCACGAGGACGACCGCGAACGCGACCAGCAGGGTCGCGACGTACAGCAGGCCGATACCCACCAGCGCGGCCCCCGCCACCAGCGAGACGCCGCCGGTCCCGAGGGCGGCGAGGACGACGAGCCCCCCGACCAGCCCGAACGGGAGCAGCAGCGTCAGCGCCACGAGCGCCCCCGCCGCCGCGAGCGCGATGCCCGCGACGAAGTTCAGCCCGACGGCCAGCAGCGCGTACACGAGGTACTGCTTCCACTCGCGGCGCAGGGTCGGCCAGAAGCGCCGCCAGCCGTCGAGCACCCCCCGTCCCTCGATGAGCATGACGGGCGCGACGAACGCCGCGGTGAACCCGTCGACGACGGCCGCGAGGCCCGCCACGAGCAGCACCAGCGGGACGACCACGACGACGGCGCCCACCACCGCCGCGGTGGTGGGGTCACCGAGTACCGCGAGGACGACGGGCACGACGAGCAGCGCCGCCGTCAGGAGGACGACGAGGCCGAGGGCGACCCGGAACCCGAACAGTCGCAGCCCGCGGCGCGCGTGGCGCCGGACCGACCGGCGGACCTCGAGGGCGGGCGAGTCACGCCGGAGGGCGTCGAGCAGGACGAACTCCATCACGCTCCCGAGGTAGAGAAAGCCCAGCGCGAGGAGGGCTCCGAGGACGACCAGCGCCGCCGCGAGGACGACGGCGTCCACCGGGAGCGACACCGCGGGGAGCGCGCCGACGTCGACCTCCGCGGGGACGTCGTCGCCGGCGAACTGCCAGTTCGCGGAGGGGAACTGGGCGCTCGCGCCGCCGATGAAGAACACCACGACGGCGAGTTTCAGCCACGTCCGGGCGTCGAACGGCAGGAGGAACTCGCGGGTGGCCTCGAACGCCTCGTCGAGGTCGTCTATCGCGTACAGTGCCATGAGACCGGAAGGCCGTCGGCGGAGATAGGGGTTGCGCGGGTTCCCGGGTCCGTAGAATCGTTCAGTTGCCGTTGCCGTCCCCGTCCTCGTGGACGTTCACGACGCGCATGAGGGGGTAGCCGTCCTCCATCGCCATCTCCGTGTTGACGGTACAGCCGTCGTACTCGATGCGCATCCGCACCTCCATGTACTCGCCGGTGAGTTCGGTGTAGCCGTGTGTCGTGTCGAGGGCGTCCTCCAGGATGTCCACGGACACCGCCTCGCAGTACGGCTGGTTCCGGATGGCCTCCTCCATCGCCCGTTCGAGGCTGGGCGCGCTGGCGGGGCTGACGGGCGTCCCCGCGAACTGGTGGTAGAGCGTCCCGAACTTCACCCCCGCCTCGAAACAGGCGGTCTCGCGGTCGGTCGGGTTCATGAACGGGGTTCGTCGGGCCCGCGTCTAAAGGGAGCGGTTCGCTACGTTCCCTCCAGTAACGCGAGGACCGTCTCCCGGAGAGCGGATGGGTCCGCGGCGACGGCGTCGCTCCCCTCGACGGCCTCGGCCTCCCCGTCACGCCGGAACCGGACGACGGTGGCGCCGGCGTCCGCGCCCGCCCGGACGCCGTGGGCGGAGTCCTCGACGACGACGCACGCGGCGGGGTCGACGTCCAGTCGCTCGGCGGCGTGTTCGTACACTCCGGGTGCGGGCTTCCCGGGACCGTCGATGTCCATCGCGCTCACGACGGCGTCGACGGGGAGGTCGAACCGCTCGACGACGGCCCGAATCCACTCGCGGGGCGAGGAGGAGACGATGGCGACGCGCCGACCGCGCTCTCTGAGGGTCGCAAACAGGTCGGCCACGCCGGGCGTCAGCGTGACCCGCTCGCCGTACACCTCGCCTGCGGCGTCGTCGAACTGCCGGGCGTAGTGCTCGACGTCCTCGGGGAAGCCGTACTCCTCGGCGAGTTCGTGGAGGCTCTCACGGTAGTTGCGCCCGGTCACCGCATCGAGGGTCGGCGTCCCGCGCTGTGCGTGGGGGAACACCTCCTCGCGCCAGACGCGGTTCCAGTGGGGTTCCGAGTCGACGAGCACCCCGTCCATGTCGAACAGCACCGCGCGGAATCGTGTCACCGCTGGCGGTCCTCGGGGAGCGCGGAAGGCAGTTCCGGCCCGGCGAACGAGAGGGCGGTGCCGGGGCTGTGAGCGTGGAAAACGGGAGAACCGTCGCGGGAACCGTCGGCTCCGAGCGCGAAGCGCGGACCGTCAGTCGTGCTTGGATTCGAGGCGGGCAAACGCCAGCGACCCGGAGATGTTCTCGATGTACGCCTCGACGACGTCACCCTCCTGTGCGCCGGGGACGAAGATGGTGTACTTGCCCTTCTCGGCGACACCGTCGCC
>CAYYSW010000131.1:0-7293 GCA_964474395.1 uncultured Halobacteriales archaeon | reverse complement strand
AGTCGGTCGGGCACTTCGAGTAAGCCGAGTCAGCAGGCGAACCTTCCCGTTTTTTGCGCGCTACGACCCGTCGACCAGCGACGCGAAGCGCACCTCCGACCCGATGCCCGCCAGTCGTGCGTACAGGGAGCTGAAGCGGTCATCGAGTCCGTCGGTGTCGAAACTGGCGAGGACGCCGAACCGCGTGCCTTCCCCGTCCATCAGGAAGGTACGGAACTGGACGAACTCGTCGAACCCGCGGACGGTGTACTCGTAGGACGCGTACGTGAGGTCCTCGTACGTCGCGCGGGTGATGTAGCCGTAGCGCTCGTTGTCGATGTACGGCTCCGGGTCGTTGCCCTCCAGACGCGCCGCGACGTCGTCACGGATGTAGAGACAGGCCTCCCGGTCACCGTCGAAGACCCAGACGTCACGGAGATGCTCGCCGTCGAACCCGCGGAGCACCTCCACGAGCGTCGGTCCCTGTTCAGACATAGCTCCGTGGAGGCGACTCGGGAACAAAAACCCACCAGTCGGCCCGTTGTGCGGTCCGCTTCGCCGTACTTAGGGTCCCCTCCGTTCAACACCGGGACATGCCGCGCCCCAAGTCCGACTTCGACCGGTTCCGCCCGCTCGACTTCCGCGACCCCGAGGAGGTGCTCGACGACGACACGATGTACACCGTCTACGAGATAGCGCGTCTGCTCCAGGGTCTCGAACCGGACCGCGAGCTCGACGCCGAGACGGAGAACGTCCTGCTCGACTGGGCCATCCCGTGGATGATGGTCAACGCCGAGGGGTTCGTCTTCGCCGAACCCGACGCCGACGACGAGCCGGGCTACTACGGCCTCGCATGAAGCTCCTCGTCGCCGGGGCCGACCGCGTGGACGCCGGCAAGACCACGTTCGCCGTCGGCCTCGCCGCGGACGTCGACGCCCTCGCGGTGAAACCCCGCGCGGGCAACGACTACTGGTTCGACCACGACGACTACCTCGCGGCCGCCGCCGACGGACGCCTCTACGGGAAGGACGCCCGTCGCCTCGCGGACGTCGCCGACGAGACCCCCGAGGACATCAACCCGGTCCACCGGCTCTGGACGCCCGCCCCCGGCGAGGGGAAGGGGCTGCTCGGCCGCGACGGGCGGGCCGTCCTCTGTGACCGCGTGACCGTCGATGGGGGCGAGGAGTACGTCGTCAACGGAACCCGCGACCTGCCGGGGAGCGTCCGCGAGTCGCTCCCGCTCGACGGGGCGACGGTCGTCACGTCCCTCCCCGAGTACAACGAAGCGATGGGACGGCTCCACCGGCCGGCCCTCGACGCGGTCGCCGAGCGCGTCGCGGCGGCCGAGCGGGTCGTCGTCGAGTCCTACGCCGACATCGCCCGGCCGCTCTCGGGGTTCGTCCCCGACGCCGTCGCCGTCGTGGAACCCGGGCGCGTCCGCCTCTACGACGGGGAGCGCTACGCCAACGCGTGTTCGGTCGCGAGCGGGAGCGCCCGCGAGGGCCGACTGGAAGAACGGGTGGCGAACGTCCTCGAACTCATCGAACCGACGGCGCGGGCGGCGCTGGCGCCGCTCCCCGGGGACGTCCGGTCGGCCCCCGAGGCCATCGCCGAGGCGAACGACCACGCCTACCAGGCGCTCGTGGCGGCGGCACTGGAGTAGTCTGTCGACTCCGGGGCCGGGCCCGGACGCGGTACGGGGAGGAACGAGCACGGCACCGGGTCCGGCGGGCGGCTTCTGCGGCGTAGCGACCACCGAGGCCCCGTGCTGGCGACTGGCGACGGTCGCGGCGCGAGCGAGTTCGACTTCAGAGAGATAGGCGACGCTGGCCGGGAGTAGCGAACAGGCGACTCGGCTACACCGGAGCGGTTCGTCGCGCAACCGCCGTGTGGTCGCCGCGGGACGCGACCACGACCGACTCCGGGCCGGGGCGTCAGGTCATGGGGCGGGTGGTCCCGCCCCCGTACTTGAACGTTCGACGTCGGCCCCGGTCAGCGCATCCGGGCGGCCTGCCCCGCGAGGTCGATGTCGTGGTACGGGTTCGTCGTGACGCTCGGCCCGTGGCCGGTGTGCAGCTCGCGGAGGTCCTCGCCGACGGTCTCCTTCAGGCGGTCGATACTCTCGATGAGCGTCGCCCGGTCTCCCTCTTCGAGGTCCGTGCGGCCGAAACTCCCGTTCGCGAAGACGAGGTCGCCGGCGAACAGCACCCCTGGGTCGGCGGCGTACAGACAGAGGTGGTCGTCCTTGTGGCCGGGCGTGTGGAGCGCGAGGTACTCGTCGTCGCCCATCTTCACCGTCTCGCCGTCACCGATGGCGTGGTCGACGCCCTCCTGGTCGGTGTCGAAGCCCCACGCCTCCACGTCGAAGGCCTCCTTGACGGCCGCGAGGTTGCCGACGTGGTCGGGGTGGGTGTGCGTGAGCACGACGGCGTCGATGTCGTCGACGTGTTCCCGGATGGCACCCACGGCGTCGAAGTCGTTGCCGGGGTCCACGACGACGGTCCGCTCGCCGGTGACGAGGAAGGCGTTGCTGGTGAACACCTGCTGGCCCTGTGCGAGGTTAGTTATCATGCGCAGCGCTACGGCGAGGGACCGTTTGTGGGTGTCGACTCGGAAGCGGGGTCGGGGAGACGCCGACGAGGAGGACCGAAAACAGGTCGAGGAGGGGTCTCGTCCCGTCCGGTCCTGAACCCGGCAGGGAGGGTGACCCCGTCGGCCCCGCCGGAGCGAACGGAGGCGTTCAGTGGGAAAGGCGGCCACCGACAGGGTCGAGTCGAATCACGTGTCGAAGTCGGGCCCGTGGCCGACGATGAGCGTCTCCTCGATGAGGTTGCCGTGTCCCCGGCGGAGGCGGTCGGCGACGGCCTGTGCGGAGATGTCGAACTCGTCGCCGAGGTCCTCGGTCGTCACGCCGTGCGGGAAGTCGTAGTAGCCGTTCTTGAACGCCTCGACGAGCGTCTCGTGTTGGGGGTCGGTCAGCCCGAAGTGGTCCCGGCGCTCGCTGTCGAGTTCGTAGATGTTCTCGACCTGGAGGGTCAGCCCCTCCTCCTCCGCGAGGTCGTGGGTGCGCGCGAGGCCGCCGCGCTCGGGGAAGAACAGCCGCAGGTGCCACTCGTCGTGGGAGCCGGCGGCCTCGAACACCGTCGCGTCCTCCTCGACGAGCGCGTGGGAGACGAGCGCGATGCGGTCGACCCACGCCATCCGGTAGAGCCGTTCGTCCTCGAACTCCGAGACGTGGGTGACGTCCTCGACCGTCGGGTCGGCGTCGAGAGCCTCGTGCAGGACGTCGAAGTCCTCGGCCGTCGCCCAGAGGAACGGCATGACGCGGTCGGGGCCGTGTGCGACGACCCGCTGGACGTCGAGGTGTGCCCCGGGGGCGTCGAGGAACGTGTCGTGGAGCGCGAACTCCTCCGCCGGGATGGTGACCTCTGTCATCGTGCCCATAGCTGTACTATTCAACCCGGTGAGGGGACTAAGGTGTTACTTCCTCAGTCGCTTTCCGCCGGTGACCCCACTGCGCGGGCACCACCGGGTCAGACGTGGGGCTTCGCCATCAGGTCCGCGCGGTCCTGTGCGTCGAGCCACTCGCAGAGCTGGACGAGCTGGTCGGTCGCGGCCTCGAACAGCTCCTCGCCTTTCTCTGCGGTGGCGTCGGTCTGGTCGCCGAGGACGCCGTTCTCGGTGTTGTCGATGGCGTCGTAGAAGGTCCGCGAGCCGTGCCTGACGGTGCCCGCGTCTTCGACGGACGGGATGCCGCCGTCGCGGGCGGCCTCCAGTCGGTCCTCGCGGACGAGCTCCGGCCGGAGGTACTGTATCATCGCCGTCTCCTTCGGCCCGCCGTGGGGACCGTTCTGGACGAACAGCCCGTCCACGAGGTCCGGGATGGACTCGTCCCACATCCACTCGACGGCGTAGGCGTCGCCCGCGTCGCGCAGGCGACGGCCCACCTCACGGAGGTGCTGGATGTTCCCGCCGTGGGCGTTGACGAACACGACGCGGTCGATGCCGTGGTAGGTGAGGTTGCGGACGAGCGACTCCATGTAGTCGCGGAAGATCGGCGCGTCCACCCACATCGTCCCGTGGAACTGACGGTGGTGGGGACTGACGCCGACGTCCACCGTCGGGGTGCAGAGAAAGCCCGTCCGTTCCGCGGCCTCGCGGGCGTACGCCTCCGCGATGAGGTGGTCGGTGGCCTCCGGGAGATGCGGGCCGTGTTGCTCGGTGCTCCCGGTCGGCACGAGCGCGAGCGAGTGCTCCTCGAAGTAATCGCCCAACTCCTCCCACGTGTGGTCCGCGAGGTACATACCGTCCGAACGGAACCGGAACGGGAAGTGATGTCGGAATCGTCGCGGCGCAGTACTCGCGGGCCGCCCACTACCGGCGTGGTCGTTCGAGGATCGTCCCGCTCTCACCGACCGCGAGGGCGGTCCCGCCCCCGGCGACGACGTCGTACAGGGGTTCGTCGACGAGCGAGGGCGCCGCCGTCCAGCCCTCGTCGAGTCGGTAGAGCGCCCCCCCGTCGCCGCAGGCGAGACCCGACGCCCCCGCGCGGTCGATGCCCTGAAGCGGTCCCTCGTGGACGCGCTGTCGGGTCCAGACGTCGTCGGCGAGTCGGAAGACCGTCCCCTCGGTCGTGGCGGCGTCGACGGTCCCGTCGGCGGCCGCGACCGACG
This sequence comes from uncultured Halobacteriales archaeon, assembly GCA_964474395.1. Taxonomy (GTDB): domain Archaea; phylum Halobacteriota; class Halobacteria; order Halobacteriales; family Haloarculaceae; genus Halomarina. Next base: position 2,641 of record CAYYSW010000131.1, on the reverse strand, counting down.
TGAACGCGACCCCGCTGTCCTCGACGCCGATGACCTCGTAGTCCTCGCCGTCGACCGCGTAGACGGTCCCGCTCGTATCACAGAGGTAGCCGCGGTCCGCGCCGTCGAGCGTCGCCGCCGCCATGCTCGACCCGCTGCCCGGTTTGACCGCCTCGCCCCACCGGACCGACCCGCCCTCGTAGCGCCCGCGAAGGACGACCCCCGACCCGTTGACCAGGAGCACCGTCTCCTCGCCGGCCGGGCCGCCGACGGCCACGTCGGTCCACGTGCTCGTCCGGTCGCCGGGCGCGGAGTGGTCCGCGTGGCCCGCCCGGTCGGCGTCGTATCGACCCAGCGCGCCGCTGTCGCCGGCGTACCACACCGCCGTCCCGTCGTCCGTCGCATCGACCCCCCGGAGCGCGTTCCCGTCCCCGCTCGGTCCACGCTCGACGACGGACTCCCACTCGCCATCGCCGCGGGCCAGTACGACACCGCCGTCGCCGACCGCGTACGGTCCGGCGTCGGCGTCGGTCGCCGCGTTCAGCGTGGCGTCGGTCGGGGCGTCGGCCACCGTCCACTCCGGCGTGGTGTCCATCTCCGACGTTCCGCCCCCCGTCGCGGCGCCGGCCGAGGCCGGGGGTTCCTTGTTGTCGGCGTCGGGGTCAGTGTCCTCAGGGTCAGTGTCCTCGGCGCCAGCGTCGGTGTCGCTATCAGCGTCCGTGTCGGCGTCGATGTCCCCGTCGTCACTATCAGTGTCGGTGTCCGTATCGACGCCCGCATCGGTGCCGGTGCCGGCGCCAACATCGCCCTCGTGGGCCCCATCGGAACCGGCGTTCTCGCCGCCCGAACCGGCGCCCCCGGTCCGGTCATCTCGACTGCGGGCGCCATCCCGGCTCCGGGGTTCGGTCCCGGAGCCGGCCTCACGCCCGGTGCCTCCCTCGGCTGTCTCCGCTCGTCGGCCCTCGTCGGCGGCCGGGTCGGCACTGCCCCGCGCGTCCGCGAGGTAGAAGTGCAACAGCGGGAGGACGTACGCGGCGAGCGCGACGACGAGGAACCCCCAGTGGTATCTCGTGAGGAGGCCGAACAGCGTCAGCGCGGCCGCCGTCGCGGCGTGAATCCCCGTCTTCGCGTACTCGCGGTAGAACGACCAGAAGCCGCTGGCGTCGGTTTGGGCGGTACTCATCAGCTGTCCCGACCGACGCGAGTCACGCCTATCAGGTTTCGGCCCGCGAGGGTCGGGTCGCCCCTCTACGGCGCGCCGGCGAGGACCAGTTTCACCCGCTCGTCGCTCCGGTTGTGTATCTGCCGGCGCTGGTCGGGCGAGAGGCGGATGGCCTCGCCCTCGCCGAGCGCGACCGTCTCGCCGTCGCAGTCGACCTCCACCTCGCCGGCGACGACGAAGTACACCTCCTCGTGGTCGCTCTCCGCGTGGTCGTGTTCCTTGCCCTTCCCGCCGGGTTCGAGTTCCAGTACCGTGAGACCGACCGTCTCACAGCCCAGCGCGTCGCGCAGGAACCACATCCCACCCCACTCCTCGTCGACCACCGAGTCCACGTCGTCCACGCTCGCAGTCTGATACGACATGTCCGGGAGGTGTGTGGGAGGTGGTATCAATGTGGTGGCGGGAAGGGTTCGGGAAGCGAGAGATTCGACCGGTGGCGTCTCGAAATATCTACGCTTATCACCGTGCGTATACTCCTCACGAATGTCATCAGCTCCCCGGTCGTAGGCACTTCCGAGGGCGGCCCGATGCTACCCTTGTCCGAGGCGACAGGGGCGAACCTGACGTAGTGAACGATAAACTACCGCAGAGCAACAGCTACAAGATGCCAAACCTATCAGCGCTCGTGACGCTCGCACCGTCCCCCGGAACAATAGCTCTCATCTTAGTCGGAGTGTTGCAACTCCGCGAGATGAGACGGGGTCGCCAGTAATTCGGCGGCCCCTCGGTCGTAGGCAATCCCGTATTTTCGAACCAGCCCTATCACTCTTCTGCTCTCTGCGTTAGCTGAAATTTTTGGGTCAGAAGCCCTTTCAGGAGCACCTAGCGGATTTCCTAAACCCTTTGCCCGCGGAAGACCGCTCTCCGATAACGACCGACGGCGCGTCTCTCGCGTCCCTTTCACCAATGCAACAGTACCTCGACCTCGTCGCCGACACCCTCCGGACGGGGGCTCACAAGCCGAACCGAACCGGCGTGGACACCGTCTCGTCGTTCAGCCAGCACTACCGCGTGGACCTGGGAGAGGGGTTCCCCCTGCTGACGACGAAGGACCTCTCGGGGTTCCGCTGGGACTCGCTGGTCCACGAGCTGCTCTGGTACCTCTCGGGCGAGGAGCACGTCCGGGCGCTCCGCGAGGAGACCGGTATCTGGGACGCGTGGGCCGACGAGGAGGGCCACCTCGACACCGCCTACGGGCGGTTCTGGCGGCGCTTTCCGGTCCCCGAGTCGGGCCTGCCCGGCGAGTCGTGGCCCGAGGAGACCCACCGGTGGATGAACGACGACGAACGCACCTTCGACCAGCTGGCGTACGCCCTCGACACCCTCCGGGAGAACCCCCACTCGCGGCGTATCGTCGTCAACGCGTGGCACCCCGCGAACGCCGCCGTCTCGACCCTGCCGCCGTGTCACTACACCTTCGTCTTCAACGTGCAGGGCGAC
>CAYYSW010000130.1:751-7353 GCA_964474395.1 uncultured Halobacteriales archaeon | reverse complement strand
CTGCTCGCGGACCCGCCAGTCGTCGCGCTCGAACCGGTCGACGCCCTCGACCGGCTCCGGGTCCGGGTCGCGGTAGAGGCCGTCCAGCGTCGTCCCGACGTGGGCCGCGAGGCGGTCGAGTCGCTCGTCGTCGATTCCCCCGACGACGCCCGCCGCCTCGCGATGGGCCTCCACGAGCGCCAGCGAACTCACGTCGAGGGTGTCGTCGGCCTCGCCGTCGACCAGGCGGCGGGCGTACACCCCCCGTCCCTCGACCCACAGGTCGTCCAGCGCCGCGAGCACCTCCCGGGTCCGGTCGGCGGCGCGGTCACGCACGCCCCCGGGGAGCGGGTCGGTCCCGCCGTCACCGCCGTCACCGACCGAGGCCGTCGCCGCGTACGCCGTCAGGAAGGCGGCGGCGGTGTGGCTGAACCGGCCGGTCGCGTTCTCCCAGGCGTTCTGGCAGGGCTCGGGCAGGCCGTCGGCGGCGAGTGTCGCGTCGAGGCCCTCGACGCCCCGGGCGAGTGTCGCCCCGAGGTCGTCGGGCGCGTCGGGCCCTCCCATCTCCGTCTCCCCGTCCCGGCCGTCGAGGTACGACGCGAGGAAGGCGACGACGCTCCCGGTCTGGTCGGCCTGGTAGTGGGCGTCCCCACCCGCCTCCAGCCGAGCGTTGGCCCACCCCGGCGCGAGCGCGCCGTCGGCGGGCCACACGCGGTGGGGCCACGTCCCGTCGTCGAGTTGCGTCGCGGCGTAGAAGGCGGCGCTGCGGTCGTGCCAGCCGTCGAGCGGGAGGTCGAGGGTCCCCGCGGCGTCGAGGACGAACCGGGCTATCTCGGCGTCGTCGCGGAACCAGGTGTAGCCGTAGCCGCCGGTGTAGGCGTAGAACGGGTCGAACTCGGGGCCGGCGACCCGCGCGCCGCTCGGCGCCGCGAGCAGGGAGAGGGTACGCACGTCGGTGCCGACGGCGTCCGCGTGCGGGGTCCCCGGCAGGTCCGGGGCCCGTTCGCGGTCCGCGGTTTCGAGGGCGGCGGGGGCGTCGGTCCCGCCGGCGAGCGCCCGCACTCGGTCGAGCGCCACCTCCCGGGTGGTCGCCTCCCGGTCGGTCAGGAGGGTGTGGACGGTCGTCCGCGCGGTGTCACCCTCGCGGTCGAGCGGCGCCGTCAGGACCACCTCCCCGCCGAGCGCGGTGTCCTCGTAGCGCCCGCCGGTCACGCCCACCGTCACCTCCTCGGGGGCGTCGGCGAGGACGGCCTCGAAGGCCGGGGGGCGCCGCGCGTACACCTCCTCGATGCCCGTCCCGAGCGCGAGGAAGTCGTGTTCCCGGTCGTGGTACACCTCGACCGCGTCGCCGTGGAACAGGTGGCCGATGCGCGACTCCTGGACCTCGGGTGCGAACGCGACGAACGCGACCAGCGCGGCGTCCGGCGGGAGCGGTCCCTCGACTTCGATGTGCGTCCGGTGGGTGGCATCGGCCGTCAGGTCGTGCTGGGTCACGGACAGGTCGCCGTCGGTCAGCGTCGTCCGGACGACGGCCGTCCCGTCGACGTAGCGCTGGTCGGTCCGGTCCATGTCGGCGAACCAGCGGGTCTCGCCGCCGACCCGGAGGCCGAAGCGGGAGCGGTCGATGCCCGCCCGTTTCGTCAGCGGGTAGCCGAAGTCCCTGAGCGACCCGTCCGGGGCGACGTGGACGAGGCGCCCCTCGCGCCCGGAGAAGCGGCCGGTGGTCGTCCGGCGCTCCCCGGGGAAGCGCGTCGGCGCCTCCCGGTTGCGCTTGTAGTCGTCGAGCGCGCTGCGGAGCGTCATACCGGGCGGTGCGTGGGTCGGGGACTTAACGGCGCCGTCGACCCCATCCGGGTGGTACGGGCCGTCGTTCGGCCCCGACGCCGACGGAACGGGTTTATGGGCCCCCCTCGCGACTGTGCGGATATGGCTGCGACGAGCGGTGAGCCCCGCTGATGCGCCCGGCACACCCACTCGAACGGGCGGTCGGCATCGAGCACTACGTGAGCGACGCCGACGGCATCGGCGGGCGACTGCGTGCCCGCCCCGAGGACTTCCGGGTCCGGGAGCGCGAGGCCGTCTCCGTCGAACCGACCGACGCCGACCCGGGGTCGTACCCGGACCTCGTCTTCCGGGCGACGCTGCGGAGCTGGGACACCAACGACTTCGCCTCCGCGCTGGCCGACCGGCTCGGCATCAGCCGCGAGCGGGTCTCGTGGGCGGGCACGAAGGACAAGCACGCCGTCACGACGCAGTTGTTCTCGGTGCGCGGTGTCGAGGGCGACTCCCTCCCGGAGGTCAACGGCGCCGACGTCGAGGTGCTCGGGCGGGCGGGCCGACCGGTCCTCTTCGGTGACCTGCGGGGCAACGAGTTCGAACTCACCGTCCGGGACGTCGACGCCCCCGAGAACGCCGACCGGGTCGTCGAGCAACTGCATGCGTTCTGTGCGGGCGGTGAGGGTGACGCCCCGGACGCCCCGGACGCCGAGGACGGGACCACGGTCTGCGTCCCGAACTACTTCGGCCAGCAGCGCTTCGGCGCGATGCGGCCCGTCACCCACGAGGTGGGCCTCGCCGTCGTCCGGGACGACTACGAGGGCGCCGTCATGGCCTACGTCGGCAGCCCCCACGAGAACGAACCCGAGGCGACCCGCGAGGCGCGGGCGTACGTCGAGGAGACGCGCGACTGGCAGGGGGCGCTCGACCGCCTGCCGAACCAGTTGGGCTACGAGCGCTCGATGGTCCACCGCCTCGTCGAGAACGGCGCCGAGGAACAGTCGGACTTCTACGAGGCGCTGTGTGCCGTCCCGACCAACATCCAGCGGCTGTTCGTCAACGCCGCCCAGTCGTACCTGTTCAACCGGATGCTCTCGGAGCGACTGGAACGGGGCCTGCCGTTCGGCCGCCCCGTCGCCGGCGACGTGGTCTGTTTCACCGACGACCACGGCGACCCGGACACCGACCGGCTCCAGCGGGTGGACGAACGGCGGGTGCGGACCGTCGAACGGCACTGCGAGCGGGGCCGGGCGTTCGTCACCGCCCCCCTCGTCGGCACGGAGACGGAGCTGGCCGACGGCGAACAGGGCGACATCGAGCGCGCGGTGCTCGACGAGGCGGGTCTCGCGCCCGGCGACTTCGAGCGGGCCGGCGAGTTCGACTCGACGGGGACGCGCCGGGCCGTCCAGGTCCGGACCGACCTGACCGTAGACCGGGTCGAGGGCGACGGCGACGCGCTGACCGTCGGGTTCGCGCTCCCGGCGGGGTCGTACGCGACGGTGCTCATGCGCGAGTTCCTGAAGGCCGACCCGGTCGACCTGTAACGGTCCGCTTATCCACGCGAACCCGCTCTCACCGGTATGGAGTGTCGGCAGTGTGCGAGCGAACTCGAACGTCCCGGCGACTTCTGTCTGGTCTGTCGCACACCCAACGCCGACACCGTCGTCCTGGACCTGGACCGCGAACGCGCGACCGTCTCCGCCCTACTCGACGAGGAAGTGGTCGCCCGCCGGGAGGTGACGACCACCCCCGAGACGGGCGGCGAGACCGAACCCATCGAGCTGCGGAACTTCGCGGGGCTCGTCGCCGACGAGGTCCACCGCAAGCGCCCCGAGGAGGTGTACGCCACCGGCGACCGGGCGGTCCTCCGGGCCGTACGCGGGCAGGCCCACTACCCCTTCTACCGCGTCGAGGGCGAGGACCCCGTCGCGACGGTCCTCGAACGCCGCGGCGAGCCCTCCCTGGAGGTCGTCGACGAACCGCCCGCGAAGAAACTCGGCGGGTCACACAGCACGCTCATCGGCGGTCGCGACGGGAAACGGGCGGTCCGGACCGTCGCGGGCCATCCGCACGTCAAGAAACTCATCCCCGGCCCCATCGAGGCCGGCGGGTCGGGGTCGCGCTCCGGGGTGCGCGCGAAGGCGACCCGCGCCGACGACAACGGGAACGTCCGCATGCTCATCCGCGACGGGTCGAGCGTCCAGGAGAACCGCGTAGTCACGACGGCCCACGACCGCGAGACGGGCGAGCGCATCCGGGCGGACCTGAACGACGCCCTCCGCGAGGAGGAGCTCCAGGACGGGTGAGCGAGGCGGCGAGCGGTCCCCGGGCAGCGACCCCGACTCAACGGATTTATACCTCCGTTGGCGGTAGGGTACGATATCATGGCCAGAAAGCAAGGAGTGGGGAGCGCGGGTCGCTTCGGCGCTCGCTACGGTCGCGTCGCCCGACGCCGCGTCTCGGAGATCGAGGACGACACGAACAACGCGAAGAAGGACGGTCACGAGGTCAAGCGCCTCGGGACCGGCATCTGGGTGGACACCGAGACCGGCGAGAAGTTCGCCGGCGGTGCCTACCGCCCCGAGACGCCCGGCGGCCGCACCGTCCGACGCTCCATCCGCGCCGCCCTCGACGAGGAAGGCGAGGCCGACGAGTAATTCACCGGTCTCCCTACCACCATGAGCTACAAGTGCTCCCGCTGCAAGCGCGACGTCGAACTCGACGAGTACGGCGGCGTCCGCTGTCCGTACTGCGGCCACCGCGTGCTCCTCAAGGAGCGCAGCCGCGACGTCAAGGAAGTCGGCGTCGAGTAGGTCGGCGTGTCCGATGCGCCCCACGGGGTCCTTCTGGAGTTCGCCTACGACGAACCGCTCGCCGAACGCATCGAGCGGAGCGTCCGGCAGGAGGTCGGCGAGATCGAGGGCGACCGCACGACCGCCACCGTCACCCGCGAGGGCGGCACCCTCCGCATCGACGTGGTCGCCGACGACCTGGTCGCTCTCCGTGCCGGTCTCAACACCTGGTGTTCGCTGGTGGAGGTCGCCGAACGGTGTTCGGCTGCCAGCGAGACGTAGTCTCGCGCTGTTACCGAGCGAAGCTCGGTTACCCGCGGACCGCTGGTCCGCGCTGTAGCGGAGCGATGCTCCGCTGCCAGTGAATCGTAGGCTCCCGCCGTGGTCTCCACGCCCGAGCCTCGGGCCTGTTCCGTGCTATCACTCGCCACGATACATAAAGGACTTGATACAGCAAGGATATCCCACAGAAGCGTCCACCCGTAACCCGGCGTACCCACTCCCATGATTATCGTCGAGGTGCGGATTAGACACGACATCCTGCTGTCGGCGCTGTCGGGGGTCCCGGGGGCGACGCTCCGCTGGGAGCAGACGGACCTGACCGCCGACGACGAGGTGAAGGTACTCGGGTGGCTGGAGGGCGCTGCCCCGGACGCCTTCGAGGAACACCTGTCCTCGGACGGGTCGGTCCGCGGGTACTCCCACCTCACGTCCGCGGGAGACCGCCACCTCTACCAGTTCCAGCTCGCCGACGAGGCACGCGAGCGGAGCATCTACCGGGGGCTGGTCGAGACGGGCAGCGTCATCAAGCACGCGACGGCCACGGCCGACGGGTGGGAGTTCGACATCGCCTTCCCCTCCCAGTCGGCGCTCGACGAGTTCCGAGCGTTCTGTGACGGGTCCGACCTCGAGTACCGCGTCCGGCGCGTGTTCACCGAGGACGCGACGTTGCTCGACGACCCGGCCGGGGGGCTGACCGACAAGCAACACGAACTGCTGCGCCTCGCCACCGAACGCGGCTACTTCACCGTCCCCCGGCAGACCAACCTCGGCGACCTCGCGGACGACCTCGACATCTCGCATCAGGCGGCCTCCGAGCGACTGCGCCGGGCACAAGAACTCGTCAACCGGCGCATGTTCGACATCGTCGAGGACGGTGCCGACGACTTCGACGTGGCCCTCTCGACGAACGACTGACTCCCGACCCGGAAACGGCCCGCAGCGTTGCGCTCGCGGGCCTCCGAGGGGTCCTCCACTCGCACCCGCTCGTCTCTCGAAATACGGGGCTTTTTCACGCTCGCTCCCGTCGGTCCGCCCATGCAGGGTAATCTGCCGCCCGAGGCACAGGAGAAAATCGAGGAGCTACAGGACCTCCAGGAGACGGCCCAGCAGGTGGCCATGCAGAAACAGCAGGCCGAGACGACGCTCTCGGAGTCCCGTGCTGCCCTCGACCAGCTCGAGGACATCGACGAGGACACGACGATGTACCAGGAGGTCGGCGAGCTCCTCGTCCAGACCGAGTACGCGACGGCGACCGACGAACTCGAGGAGAAGGTCGAGAGCCTCGAGGTCCGCGTCGAGACGCTCAACAAGCAGGAGGAGCGCGTCCAGGAGCAGTTCGAGTCGCTCCAGCAGGAGCTCCAGCAGATGCTCCAGGGCGGCGGCGCGGGCGGTCCGCAGGGTCCCGGCGGCCCCGGCATGGGCGGCCCCGGCGGCGACTGAGGACCACGGATGCCCACCCCGACCGACGAGGAGGTCGTACAGGCCGCGAGCGACGCCGCGGAGGGCGTCGTCCTCTCGCGGTACAAGCAATCGCAACTCCGTGACTTCGACGTCTCGGTGACGTTCGAGGACGGCGTCCTCGACGTCGACGTCTACGTGAACGCGCCCGAGGACGAGGCGGACGCACAGCGGGTGGCCGACGAAGCCGTACAGGCTGCGGTCGACGCCGTCGACGAGTTGTTCGAGGCGGCCGAAGAGTAATTTTGGTTCGGCGATCCCGCACCGGGGGGTCGCCCCGAGAAGTCGCTTCGCTTCTCGACCGCACACGGGAGC
>CAYYSW010000130.1:378-741 GCA_964474395.1 uncultured Halobacteriales archaeon | reverse complement strand
GGTCGACGACCTGTTCGCCGAGGCCGAGGCGGACGCCGACTCCGACGTGCCGGACGAGGAGTCGGGCCGCGAGGAGTAACGCGGTCGGTCTCCCCGCTCGCAACGACGCGAGCGGCGGCGCTGTCCGTCGATGCGGCCGAAAGAAGACGGGGGTCCGGTCAGTCGTCGGCGGGTGCGGGCGTCACGTCGACGGGGCTGGTCTCGACGCCGAGTTCGTCGATGGCGGCCTGTGCGGCGACCTTCCCCGAGAGGAGCATGGCGCCGAAGGTGGGGCCCATCCGCGGGAGGCCGTGGGTGGTGGCGACGGCCATGCCGGCTGCGATGAGGCCGTCGTGGACGACGCCGGTGTGCTCGACGACGGCG
>CAYYSW010000130.1:0-368 GCA_964474395.1 uncultured Halobacteriales archaeon | reverse complement strand
GGCGTCCTCGCTCTCGCCGACCCACATCGAGTCGTGGCCCGGCGAGTCGTGGCCCGGCGCGCCGTAGCTGTCCTCGCCGGTCTGGTCCATGACCTCGCCGCGCTCGCGGGCCTCCTTGACGCCCGGCGCGTCGAGGACGCCGCGTTCGTCGAGTTTCGAGACGGCCATCGCGTCGTGACCGGTCGCGTCGATGACGACCTCGGACTCGACGGCGATGGGGTCGACGCAGGTAATCTCCCGGGGCAGGGCGTGGACCGGCGTCCAGTTCATGACGATGCCGCCGACGCGGTGGTCTTCGCGGATGACGATGTCGGTGAACTCGGTCATGTTCTGCATCTTCGCGCCGGCGTCGCAGGCGGCCTTGATGA
>CAYYSW010000129.1:3532-7361 GCA_964474395.1 uncultured Halobacteriales archaeon | reverse complement strand
GAGAGGTCCTCGTCGGGGGCGACCGGCTCCTCGCCGTTGCGCAGGCGGGTGTAGGCTGCCAGCGCCGTCGGGAGTTTGGCAGTGAGTCGGCGGGCCTTCCGGAGGTTCGCCTCGCGGTCGGTCGGGTCCGCGTCGGCGTCCGGGTCGTGCGCCGAGAGGTGGGAGGCCACCGTTCGGAGGGCGGCCATCGGCTCCTCCTCGGCGTCCGCGAGGTTGCGCACGGTGTCGTGGACGCTCCCGTCGATACTACGTTCCTCGGCCATCGACGCCGCGAAGGACTCCAGTTCCTCGCGGTCGGGCAGGTGTCCGTTCCAGAGGAGGTAGACGACCTCCTCGAAACTCGCCTCGCGCGCCAGGTCGTCGATAGAGTAGCCACGATAGACGAGTTCCCCGGCGTCCCCGTCGATGAAGCTCAGTTCGGATTCGGCGACCAACACGCCCTCAAGGCCCTTCTTGAGTTCATCTGCCATACCGAGTGGTTCCCGAGGCGAGTCTAAAAGGATTGTTATACGGAGAACGTTCGCCGTAGTCTCCGAGAGCCGCCCCTCCGCCCGTCATACCGGCTGATTCGGCGCTTCGGCTTTCCGAGGGGGAATCTCCGACTGACGTTGATTACCTATACGATTCCGTGTCAGTCGTGGGGTTCCGGGTACTTCCGTCGAAACACCGGGGACGAAGGTGTACGGATGTTCATCCGAGACGAGAGGGGGGGAGTCGCGGCGGCCGCCACGTGGGTCGAGGCGAGGGGGAACCGACCGGTTCCTGGCAACCCTTTTGTCCGCCGCGGGGGAACGGTCGGGTATGGGCGAGGTCGAGTACGAGCCGGTCTCGGTAAAGGCGGTGCTCTCCGAGATGAAAGACACCGCCGAACTGCTCATCGACCTCTCGTACTCCGCGGTCCTCCTCGGCAGCGACGACATCGCCGAGGAGGTCCTCGACCTCGAAGACCGCATGGACATCCTCCAGATGAAGGCGCGCATGAGCCTGTTGATGGCCGCGCGAAACCCCGAGGACGCGGAGGCGCTCGCGCCCGTCCTCGGAGTCGTCGGCGCCGGCGATTAGATATCCGACGCCGCCGGCGACATCGCCAAGGTGGTGTTAGAGGAGATCGGCCTCCCCGAGGCGATGCGGGCGGCGCTCCCCGAGGCCGTCGAGACGCTCATCCGCGTGCGCCTCGACCCGGCCTCGCCGCTGGTCGGCGAGACCCTCGGCGAGCGCGACCTCGAGACGCAGACGGGCGTGCGCGTCATCGCCATCCGCCGCGATGGGGAGTGGCTCACGGACCCCGACTCCGACGTCGTCCTGGAGGGGAGGGACGTCCTCCTCCTGCGCGGCACCGAGGACGCCATCGCGGAGGTGTACGAGGAGAGCGTCGGCGACGAGTACGTCCACCGGGCGGCTCCCGAGCCGGCCATCGACGACCTCGAACGCGCCGTCGACTCCATCGTCCTGATGAAGAACATGAGCGAACTCGCCGTCGACCTCGCCTACGGCGCGGTACTGTACGACAGCGAGGCCGTCGCCGAGGAGGTGATGGAACTCGAAGCGGAGGTCGACGCCCTCCAGTCGCGCTTCGAGGCGTGGACGCTCCAGGCCGCCTCCCGGGTCGAGGACCCCGTCTCCCTCCGGGGGCTGGTCCACCTCGCGCGGGCGACGGAGGTCATCTCCGACGCCGCCCTCGAGATCAGCGAGGGGGTCCTCCGGGGACTGGGCACCCACCCCGTCGTCGAGGAGGCCGTCCGCGAGTCCGACGAGATGGTCGTCCGCCTCGTCGTCGGCCCGGGCAGCGCCCTCGACGGCGCGACGCTCCGCGACGAGATGGTCAGCACCGAGACGGGGATGCGCGTCATCGCGGTCCGGCGGGGGAGTTCGCCGGGCACCACCGCCCAGTCGCGCCTCGGCCGGTCGCGCGGCGAGTGGGTCGTCTCGCCGCGCGGGGAGACGGAACTCCACGCCGAGGACGTCATCATCGCGAAGGGGACCCCCGAGGGGGCGGACCGACTGGCGGCGCTGGCGGGCCAGAGCAAGGAGTGAGGCGGCAGGCGGGACGACGCGACCGTCAGAGCTCCCGCGTCTGGCGGTAGGCGCTGACGAGCGTCAGCGCCACCGTCGTCAGCAGCGCCGTCCCGACCGCGAGGACGAACGCCAGCGCGAGGAAGAGCCCCGGGCCGGCGGCGTCCTCCGGGGCGGGACCGAGCAGTTCGAGGAACCGGACGGCGTAGACGAGGGCCGCGAGGACGACGCCGACGGCGACGCCGCGTTTCGCGTTGCGCTCGACGCCGAGTTCGACGAGCAGACCGCCGAACCCGCCGGGGCGTTCGGGGACCGTCTCGCCGGGGGTCCCCGGCGCGGCCCCGTCGTCTCGCTGGGACACGCTCCGAGTTGGAGCGGGCGGGACAAAGCCCCTTCGAGAGACGTCGTCAGCGGGCGCGGTTTCCGATACCGAACTGCCTAAGGGCGTGTGGGGAGGGTTCTAGGCGTAATGACCACGCTCGGAACCGCGACCGCCGCGCCCGGGGAGTTCGCCACCGGGCGCCTGACCGTCGGGGAGGCCCGCGACGGCAGCGAGGTGGCCCTCCCGGTCGCGGTCGTGAACGGCGCTCGCGAGGGCAAGACGCTCTACATCCAGGCGGTCAGCGACGGCGACGAGCTGAACGGCGTCGGCGTCGTCCAGCGACTCGTCCCGCAGTTGAACCCGGACCAGCTCGCGGGCGAGATCCTCGTCGTCGGCATCGTCAACGTCCACGCCTTCCACATCGCGGAGCACCGCAACCCCATCGACGACACGAAGATGAACCGCGCGTACCCGGGCGACGCCAACGGTACCTCCTCCGAGCGCATCGCCCACGCTACCTTCGAAGCCGCATCGGAGGCCGACCTCATCCTCGACCTCCACCAGGGCTCGACGAGTCGGATGATAAACGAGACGCGGGTGCGCTGTGGCCCCCGCCACCGCCTGCACAAGGAGTGTCTCGAACTGGCGAAGGTGTTCGACGCCGGCTACGTCCTCGACCAGAAGGGCCCCGAGGGGCAGTTGGCCCGGGCCGCCCCCGACAGCGGCGTCCCGACCATCGATCCCGAACTCGGCGGCTGTATCGGCTGGGACCAGGAGAGCATCGACATCGGCGTCCGGGGTATCAAGAACGTCCTCGTCCACTACGGCTTCCTCGACGGCGAGGTGAACGCCGGCCCGCAGACCCGCGCAAGCGGGTTCGAACAGTACGGCGCGCCCGCCGGCGGCCTCGTCACTTTCCGCCGCGACCTCGGCGAGGAGGTGGAGCGCGGCGACCCCCTGTTCGACGTCACCACCGTCTTCGGCGAGGTGAAGTCGACCGTGACCGCCGACTCGCCCGGCGTCTTCTGGCGCACCCGGCGGCTGCCGCAGGTCGCGACCGGCGAGTACGTCTGCTCGGTCGGCACCGACATCGACCAGGTCTGAACTCGACCCCGCTTACGGTGAGAGCGTCCTCGACACCCAGCCGGCGGCGCCGCTCGGGTAGGGACTCTCCTCCTCGCGCGGCTGGAGCGTCCCGGTGCCGTCGACGGCACGGACGACGACGGTGTGTTCCTCGCCGGGCGCGTCGTACGTGTGGGTCCACTGGCGCCACGCGTCCAGTGCGTACTCGCCGTCGACGTCCGTCCCTGCCGGCAGGCGCTCGGAGAGCGTCGCTTCCGACCACGACTCCCCGCCGTCCGTCGAGACCTCGACGCGTTCGATGCCGCGGGTACCAGCGTAGGCGTGGCCGGCGACCCGCACCTCGCCGTCCGAGCGGTCGACGGCGTGGAGTTTCGTCGCGGTGTTGACCGGCCCGGTGCCGTGCCAGCCGCG
>CAYYSW010000129.1:0-3522 GCA_964474395.1 uncultured Halobacteriales archaeon | reverse complement strand
CTCCCAGTAGCCCGTCGCCGGTTCGTCGAGGATCTCGATTTCCGATATCCACTTGACGTTTATCTCGCCCCAGTGGCCCGGCACCAGCGCCCGGACCGGGAAGCCGTGTTCCCGGGGGAGGGTACCGCCGTTCTTCCCGTACGCGAGGAAGGAATCGCGGAGCGCCTCGACGGGGAACTCCTCGTAGTAGCCGTCCTCGGCCCGGAACATGACGTACTCGCCTTCGACCCCGACGTCGTCGAGGAGCCGGGAGACGGGGACGCCCGTCCAGAGGTCGTTGTCCATCATCTCCCCGTTGACCGGGTCGCTGACGCAGCGCAGCGTGACGAAGCGGTGTTCGCCGCCCATCCCGGTCAGGTCGTCGTAGGTGTAGGTCGCCTCCTCCTCGACGCTTCCGGTCACCGAGAGCGACCAGTCCTCGGCGGCGAGGTCCGGGTCCACGTTGTTGATGTCGACTCGGTAGAAGTCCTCGCCGCTGACGAGGCTCTCCAGCCCGTCGATGCCGAGCGAGCGCGCCTCGGCAGCGGCGAAGAGGTCCTCGACGGCGCTCGCGCCCTCGGTCTCGGCACCGCCGGAGCCGTCGGGACCGGACGCACCGGGGACGTCGGGGGCGCCGCCGGGACCGGCAGGGGGGTTCGACGACCCGCCGAGGACGTAGCCGGCGGCGCCGACGCCGAGGGCGCCCGCGAGGCTCCCGAGGACACGCCGTCGCCCGCGGGAGACGGACCCGGTCGGACGGTCGACGTCCGCCATGACCGCCGCGACCGCGGCGACGAGTGCGGCCCCGACGCCGGCGCCGAGCGCCTCGACAGGGCTCCCGGTGAGGATGGCAGTCGCGGCCCACACGAACGCTCCCGCGAGGCCGGCCGAGGTGAGCCGGCTCCCGACCCGTCGGCCGAGGGCCACACCCGCGAAAGAGAGGCCCCCCAGCAGGGCGGTAGCGAGGCCGAGGGCGAGCAGGAGGTTGAGTTTCTGCCCGAAGTGTTCGATGCCGGCGACGGTGCCGAGCGTGGTGATGGCGAAGCGAACGACGACGTCGGGCATCACGCTCGTGAGGAACGACGCGACGGGCGCGGCGACGAACCCGGGGGTGTAGCCGGCGACCGCGTACGACCCGGCGATGGCGGCGAGGCCGGCGAACAGCGACGCGAGGAGCGTCGGACCGACCCTCCGGTCGGCACGCTGCTGGGACATGACTCGGTCGTAGGGTCGTCGGCCGGATGAACCTTCTTCGAACTCCCACCCAATTTCGCCTCACATCGGGGTCCCGCCGACCGAAACCGACAGGGTTCGGGGTCGCCCAGCCCCGGCATGCTCCGCTGTCCGGCCTGCGGCGACGAGTACGAGGACCGCTGGCGCTGTGCCTGCGGACACCCCCTGGAGTTCGCCGACCGGCCCCATCCCGACCCGTTCGGTCCCGACGCCCGCGAGGGACTGTGGGCGTTCACCCCTTTCCTTCCACTGGAGAAACACGTCACGCTCGGTGAGGGATACACCCCGCTGGTCGACGCGCCGGCGTGGGGCGCCTCGTTCAAACTCGAGTACGTCTTCCCGACGGGGAGCTTCAAGGACCGCGGCGCGACGACGACGCTCTCGCGGGCCGTCGAGGTGGGCGCCGACCGGGTCGTCGAGGACTCCTCGGGGAACGCGGGGGCGGCCATCGCCACCTACGCCGCCCGCGCGGGCCTCGATTGCTCCATCTACGTCCCCGCCGCAGTGAAGGCGAGCAAGGTCCGGGCCATCGAACGGGCCGGCGGCGAGGTGGTCCGCGTCGAAGGAAGTCGGGAGGACGTCACCGACGCCTGCGTCGCGGCCGTCGAGGGCGGCGAGGGGTGGTACGCGAGTCACGCCTGGAACCCCGCGTTCTTCGCCGGGACGGCCACCTTCGCCTACGAACTCGCCCACCAGCGCGACTGGTCTGTTCCCGACGCCGTCGTCCTCCCCGTCGGCCACGGGACGCTGTTCCTCGGGGCCTATCGGGGGTTCCGGCGCCTCCGCGACGCCGGGTGGACCGACGGGATGCCCCGCCTCCTCGGAGCACAGGCGGCCGGCTACGACCCGATTGCCAGGAAGTTGCACACGAAACGAAGGGGTTCGGACGGGGGCGGGGACGAGGAGCGAGCGGGTGAAGCGAACGACCTCGCCGACGGCATCCGGATACGCGACCCGGTCCGGGGCGACGAGATACTCGACGCCGTCGAGGACACCGGCGGCGACTGCATCCCCGTGTCGGCCGACGCGACCGAGCGCGCACTCGACGAACTCCACGGGCGAGGGTTCTACACGGAACCGACCTGCGCCGTCGCGCCCGCGGCGCTGCGCGAGTACCGCGAGCGGGACGTCCTCGACGGCGACGACGACGTGGTGGTGCCGCTCACCGGGAGCGGCCTGAAGACCTGAAGGAGGGCCTCACCGGCGTCTACGAACTGTTCGTGGCGTTCAGGCCGTCGAAGCGGACCTCGGTGCCGGGGCCGAGGCCCGTCTGGTTGGCGAACCCGCGGTTGACCTCGATGACGTACTTCGCCGGCCCGTCGCTCCGGTAGCGTTCGAGTTCCGAGTCGGAGGCGTTGGGCTGGACGTGAGCGTGTTCGACGTTGAGGACGGTCCCGTTGGGCGCGACGAACACCATGTCGAGCGGGATGAGCGTGTTCTTCATCCAGAACACCCGGTCGGCGGCCCGGTCGAAGACGAACACCATCCCGTGGTCGGCGGCGAGGGACTCGCGGCCCATCAGCCCGCGGCGGTGTTCGGCGTCGGTCCGGGCGATCTCCAGGGAGACGGTGGCCCGGGCCTCGCCGTCGACGAGGAACGTCGCCGACGCCGCGTCGCCGGACCCGGTCGTAGTCCCGGCGTTCGTCGCCGCCTCCGTCCCGTCGCCGGTCGAGTCCGCCGTGTCCGCGCCGGTCGTACCGGTGGCGGCCTCGGTGGTGTCGGCGGGAGCGGTCGTACCGGCAGTGGTCGTCGTGGCGGTCGCCCCGTCGTCGCCGCCCCCCGGCGCGCCGCTACAGCCCGCGAGTGCGGCGAGAACGAGGAGCGCGACGACGGCAGTCGTCCGGGCGCGTTTCATATCGGTAGGGGGACACTCCAGCGGTATCGGTCTTCTGCTCACGCGGTCACCGCTCGGGGTGCGTCGGCGCGTCGAACCCGCCGCGGACGAGGGGCTTGGCGACGTGACGCCGGGCCCGCGGGGGCACCTCGTACCACCCGCGCTCCACCTCGCGCTCCACCTCGCGTTCGACCTTGCCATCGGCGGTCGTCGCGCAGTCCCGACAGCGGTAGCCCTGCCCGCGGCCCGCGCTCTCCATGCGACGCCCGCAGTCGGGGCAGGGCGGCGTGACCAGTTCGGTCGTGTCGAGCGCTCGAACGGCGAACTTCTCCAGTTTGAGCGTCCCCCGGAGGTCGGCGGCGGCGGCGTCAGTCGCCCGGCTCGTATCCGTCCCGTCGGTCGCGTCCGTGGACGCCGAGAACTCCCCGCAGGCGGTGACGCGGTCGCCGGGGCGGAGCGCGCGCACCCGGTCGCGG
>CAYYSW010000128.1:5381-7450 GCA_964474395.1 uncultured Halobacteriales archaeon | reverse complement strand
CTCGGCGACGGCGACGAGGTCGCGCACCGTCCGTGCGTCGTACACGGCCCCGGTCGGGTTGTTCGGCGAGTTGACGACGACGACCGACGTCTCATCGCTCGCGTGCTCGCGGACGGCCGCGGGGTCGAGGTCGCCCGTCGGCCCGACGGGGACGTACTCGACGTCGGCGCCGAGCATCCCCGCCCTGCCCGGGTAGTAGGGGTAGGTGGGGTCGGTCAGCAGCATCTCGCCGCCGTCGAAGGCGTCGAACCCGCAGGCCATCGCGAGGTAGTTCGCCTCGCCGCCGCCGTTCGTAATCACGACCCGGTCGACGTCCACGCCGCGCCGGGTCGCCACCTCCTCGCGGAGGTCGGCCAGCCCCTCGCTGGGCGGGTACTGGAACTCCTCGGGCGGGGCGTCGGCGTACGCGCGAAGGCCCTCGCGGAGCGCCTCGGGGGGCTCCCAGTCGGGGTTGCCGCTGACCATGTCCACGACGTCGTGGTCCGCGGCCGCCGCGTAGGCCATCACGTCGAAGAATATCGGGCGGTCGTAGTCCATGGCGCGAGTGGTACACGGGGCGTCGTCGTCGTTCTTTCGCTCTCCTACCTACCCGCGCCACTCCTCGCGGAGCAGACCGTACTGGACCATGTCGCGGTGCTCACCGTCGACGAACATGAACTTGCGGCGGCGTCCCTCGTCGGTGAACCCGAGCGACTCCAGCAAGCCACGCGAGGCGTCGTTCGAGGCGAACGCCCCCGCGCCGATGGCGGGCGCGTCGTACATCCGGAACGTGTACTCGACGGCCAGCGAGACGGCCTCGCCCCCGTAGCCCTCGCCGTGGACCGACGGGACGAGCCAGTAGCCCAGTTCCGGGCGCTTCCAGTCGGCGTCCTGAACGCTCACGACGCCGATTGGCTCCGTGTCGCCCTCGTCGGGCGCGCCGGGTGGGGCGTCCGGCGCGTCGAGACAGACGACGAACCGGTCGTCGGAGTGGTCCTCGAAGTCCGCCTCCAGTTCCGCCCGGTTCCTGACCGGAGTGCCGAGGGGGTACCTGAGTTCGGGGTCGGTACCGCCACGCTGGACGAACGACAGGTCCTCGCGTTCGAGCGTTCGGAGGGCGACTCGCTCGCCGCGGGTGACGCGTGGGCCGGGCATGGCGGACGGGGTCGGAGCGCGGGCATAGCTCTTCTCACTCCGCCGGGCGAACCACTCTTTCCCCGTCCGGGCGAGGGAGGGGTATGCGCAGTGACGACGGACGCGAACCCATCGAGAAGCGAGTCGGCGACGCCCTCCGGGAGCGAGGGGAGACGCTCGCCGTCGCGGAGTCCTGTACGGGCGGCCTCGTCGGTTCCCACGTCACCGACGTGCCGGGGTCGAGCGACTACTTCGACCGGAGCGTGGTCAGCTACTCCTACGACGCGAAACGTGACCTGCTGGCGGTCTCCCGCGAGACGCTGGACGAACACGGCGCGGTGAGCGACCCCGTCGCCCGGCAGATGGCCCGTGCGGTCTGTGACACCGCCGACACCGACTGGGGCGTGGCGACGACCGGTATCGCCGGCCCGGACGGCGGCACCGACGAGGACCCCGTGGGGACGGTGTACGTCGGCGTCGCGAACGCCGCGCCGTGGGGGTCGGGCGACTCCCGGACGACCGTCCGCCGGCACGTCGTCGAGGGGTCACGCGAGGAGGTGAAAGGGCGGTTCGTCGAACGGGCGCTCGCGGACCTCCTGGAGCGAGTCGAGTCGGCGTAGAGCGGCAACCCTTTTGTCCCGCTCGCGCCACCGACGGGCGTGAACAAGGACGGACACGTCATCAACGGCCTCCTGCTCGGGGTCGGCCTCGGGTTCATCCTCGAACCGGGCGGCGGGACCGAGACCCTGCGGACCGTCGCGGCGGTGACCGTCCCGGTCGTGCTGGGGGCGCTGTTCCCCGACGTCGACACCGCCTTCGGCCGGCACCGCAAGACCCTCCACAACCTGCTGACGCTGGGGGTGTTCGTCGCTTTCCCCCTCGCCTTCGACAACCTCCACTTCGTCTGGGTCGGCGTGCTCACTCACTACGTCCTCGACGTCGTCGGGAGCAAGCGC
>CAYYSW010000128.1:0-5371 GCA_964474395.1 uncultured Halobacteriales archaeon | reverse complement strand
ACGGCCTCCCGACGGGCGTCGCCACGAGCAACCGCTTCGCCAACGCCGTCACCCTCCTCGTCACGGCCGTCGAGCTGGGCGTCGCGTTCGCGCTCGTCGAGTACGCGCCGCCGGTGCTCGCGTCCGCGAGCGCCGTGCTCGGGTTCGGGCTCGGGTGAGAAGACGAGTCACTCCTCCAGCAGGGCCTCGAGCAGCTTCCGCTCGGCCGCCCGGAGGTGCTCGTGGAACGTCGCGGCCGAGACGCCGATGGAGGCCGCTACCTCCTCGCCCGTACTGGACCGGGGCCACTCGAAGAAGCCGGCGTAGTACGCCGTCTGGAGTACCTCCCACTGGCGGTCGGTGAGTCGCTCGCGGAACGACGCCCAGACGGCCTGTGGCGATGTGGGAGCCCGTTCGGTCTCGCGCTGGGCGAGGAGGCTCGCGGCCGCGTAGCGCTCGTGGAGCCCCGCGACGATGGCGTGGGTGTCGCTGCCGTGGGGGAACTCGACTGTGGCCTCATACTGTCCGTTCCTGACGTGGAGGTCCACGACCCGACCGCCGAGTCGCCCGAACGCCTGGACGACCTGTTCCTCGGCGAAGGCGAACTCGAACAGCGCCTCGCCGCCGTGTTCACCGACGAAGCGGGCGTGTTCGACCGCGGGGTCCGCCCGCATCCGGTCGAGGACGGCCTCGTGGTCGCAGCCCTCGACCGCGAAGTACTCCAGGTACGACCCGTTGGTCGCCGCGACGACCCC
The DNA here is from genome assembly GCA_964474395.1 of uncultured Halobacteriales archaeon. Classification (GTDB taxonomy): domain Archaea; phylum Halobacteriota; class Halobacteria; order Halobacteriales; family Haloarculaceae; genus Halomarina. The sequence continues at coordinate 4,637 of CAYYSW010000128.1, read as the reverse complement.
CTCAAGGCGGAACGGACAGTCGAGGTCGGTCGAGACTCGGTGGAGCACGGAGTCGGGCGCGTCGAGGGCGAACTCCAGTTCGACCACGCGCTCTGCCAGCAACGCCCGGCGGCTCTCGGCGGCGGCGATGGCGTGGCCGATGGTCCCGCCGAGTTCCCGCAGGACGGTCACCTCGTCGGGGTCGTCGAACGCCCCGGGGCGGTCGGCGAAGATTCCGAGGGCACCGTAGACGGCGCCCTCGTAGACGAGCGGAACGGCGATGGCGGCCTCGAACCCACAGTCGGCGGCGACCGCACGCCAGCCCCCTCCCGCCGACGAGACGTCCGCGACGACCACCTCACGGGTCGCGAGCGCCTCCCCGACGGGGTCCCGTTCACCCTCGCCGGTGGCCGTCGAGACGGTCACGCCGTCGAGGTACGACGCGGCATCACCGGCGTGTTCGCGGACGGAGACGCGCCGCCGGACCGCGCCGTCGGTCCCGACCCACGCGGCAACGTAGCGGTCGCCGCCGACGAGTCGGTCACAGACCGTCCGCTCTATCTCCTCGCGCGTGGCGGCGCTGACCAGCCCCTCGTCGATGTCGCGGATGAGCGCGTTCAGCCGGTCGAGGCGCCGGAGCGCGTCGCGCTGGCGTTCGAGCGTCCGTTCGCGGCGGCGGCGGTCGGTGACGTCGCGGACGACGAGCAGGACCGACGGTCGGCCGTCGCCGGGGACGGCCACCCCGCCGAGTTCGACGTGGCGGCGCTCCCCGCCACGCAGAAGGCGAGCCTCGACGAACCCCTGTCGCTCGCCCGTCTCGACGGCCGCGCGGATCAGCCCACGGACGGCGTCGCGGTCGGCGTCGTGGACCGTCTCGAACAGCGACCCGCCGCGGGCCGACCCGGGGTCGGCGGCGCCGAGCAGGTCCGCGCCCTGGTCGTTGCTGTAGCCGATGGTCCCGTCCACCCCGACGGTCACTATCGCCTCGGGCGTGACCGACAGCAGGCGGCGGTAGCGTTCGCGTTCGTCGCGCAGTCGGACCGACCGGGCGCGCGCGTCGAGGAGGCTGTCGATGCGTCCCGCCAGCTCCGCCTGTGCGATGGGCGCCGTGATGAGTTCGTCGACGTGGTCCCGGACCGCCTCCCGGAGGCGGTCGCGGCCCGCCGGCTCGAGGCGGTCCAGTTCCCGTCGTGGGAGAACGAGGAGATAGGGGACCACCACCGGGTCCTCGCGGTGTTTGCGCTCGGCCAGCGCCTCCCGGTGGCGAGCGAGCGCTCCCCGGTCGAGGACGGCGAGGTCGAACGGGGCGTCGAGGTCGGTCGGCGTCGAGGCCGTCACCACCTCGTGGTCGGGGGCCAGCCACTCCACGAGGAGGCGGCGGTCCTCGTCGCGCTCGACGAAGACGAGGACGCGGGAGGTCGAGAGCACCTCATCGGCGGCGACCGCGGGGCGCCCCGCACCGGCCGGTCGCGGCCCGGCGTCGACTTCGGGGGCCGGCCCCTCCCCCGACGAGGAGTCGGTCACGACGACCGGTCGCCGTCGTCCAGCCACCGGGGCGGGTCGGCCGGGCCCCCGTATCTGGCCGGCGGGTGACGGTCCGAACGGCCCGACGGCCCGCTGGCCCCGGACCCGTTGCGGGTCGGACTGCCCGTCAGGATGCCGTCGAGACCCGTCAGCGGCTCGCCGATGCGGATGCCGTACTCCGTGATACGGAACTCCCGGACGGTCCGCTCGAAGTCGCTCGTCCGCTTCTTCAGGACGCCGATGACCTTCCGCAGCTCCGAGCCGGTCTCGATGTGCTGGATGAAGACGACGGTGTCGGAGAGGTACGACAGACCCTCCTGTGTGAGCGTGAACTCGCCGGTGATGGTCCGCATCTCGTTCATCAGGACGACGGTCACGCCCATGTTCTTGAGGTAGCGACACAGCGAGTGGAGCTCGCGGGTGAGGTTCTCGTCCTCATCCCGGAGCGCCTGTCGGTACCCCTCGACGCCGTCTATCATGACGATGCGGGCGTCGTGCCCCTCGACCTCCTCGCGGACCGTGTGGGCGAACTCCGTCGCCGAGAGCTGGAGGGCCTCGACCTCCTCGATGGCGAGGGTCCCTCGGTCGGTCATCTCGGAGATGGGCATGCCGATGGACTCACAGCGGTGGACGAGCGTGCTCGTCGCCTCCTCGAAGGAGTACACCACCGAGCGCTCGCCGCGCCCGGCAGCCTCCTTCATGAACTGGAGGCCGGTAGTGGTCTTTCCCACACCGGGGGACCCCGTGACGATGGTGACGGTGCCACGCTCTAGTCCCCCGTTGAGGAGTTCGTCGAGTTCGGGCACACCCGAGGGGATGGACTCGGCGTGGAACGCCGTCTCGTGGTGGCGGGGGACGATACGCGGGAAGACGGTCATCCCCTCGTCGGTAATGCGAAGCGCGTGGTCGCCGTCTTCGGTACCCGAACCGCGGAACTTCGTCACGGAGGCGGTGCGTCCGCGTGCGGCGCGTTCGAGCTCGATGACGCCGTCACACATAAACTGCAGGTCGTCGTCCGGGGTGGTCGGTGTCGCCTGCGAGGTGAACACCACCGTCGCTCCCTGTTCCTTGAGAAACCGCATGAACGACAGCACCTCCTTGCGGAACTGGTACTCGTCCGGCGAGAGCTGTCGCAACTGGGTGAGTGGGTCGACGAAGACCCGCGTCGGCGACAGCGAGGCGACCCGGTCGGTGATGCGGCTCGCGACGGAGTCGCCCTCCACCTCCGCCGGGCTGAAGACGTCGTACGAGAGGTCCTCGGTGAAGAACTCCGAGTCCGGGCTCAGGTCGAGGAACTCGATGCCCCCGGGGTCGATACCGAGCGACCCCGCGTTCTGGCGTATCTCCCGGACCGGCTCCTCCATGTTGACGTACAGCACGTCCTCGTCGGCGGCTGTCCCCGCGACGAGGAAGTGGAGGCCGAGGATGCTCTTGCCCGCCCCCGGTTCGCCGCGTACCATGTACGTTCGGTTCTCGATGAACCCGCCGTGGAGCACCTCGTCGAGGCCGTCGACCCCCGTCGAGACACGTTCCAGCGTCTCAGTCATGAAACCAACAGACACAGGAGGTGGTAATATCTGTTGCGACCGGGGAGGTGTCAGCGGACTCTCTCGACCTCGCTGGGGGACGTACGGGCGGAACTGTCTCTCTCGATGGGGGAGCCGGCCGGTGCCAAATCCTTTGGGGCCCGTCTCTAATGCCCCTAATCCTGAGTGGGTGAGTATGGAGAGTCAGACCACATCCATCACCGCCACCCGACCGCCGCAGTTCGACACGGCCGACCTCTCGCGTGACGCGCTGCGTCACATCTTCGCCGACGCCCGCCGCCGGGCCGCCCTGCGGGTCATGGCGACGGCCGACGACGCCATAGAGATAGACGCGCTCGCCGAGGCCGTCGCCGAGGAGGAACTCTGCGGGGAGAGCGCGGCCGGCGACCGCTTCGACCGGGTCGTCGTCTCGCTCCACCGCCAGCACCTGCCCCTGCTCGCCGGCCACGGCCTGCTGGAGACGGAACGCCGCGACGACCGCGTGTTCATCCACCCGAACACGGACGAACTCGCGGCCCTCCTGTAAGGGCCGACCCGAACTCCTTCCCGACACGACGAACCCGCCAGCGGCGGTGCTCGCCGAGAACGCGGGAGACAGGGGTCGGAACGAGACGGAACGGGTTCAGTAGACGCGCACGTCGTCGAATCGGCCGTCGTAGGCGATGTGCCCGGGGTGGGTCGCCTCCATCGCCGAGAGCAACACGCGGTCTATCTTCCCCCACGTGTTCTCGTAGACGAGGTGGGCGGCCTCCGCCGTACAGCGCAGGCGGTGTTCGAGGCCCGAGCGGTGACACACCCGGCGCGGCGCGCGCGACGTGAGCAGGTCCGCGAGGCCGTCGGCGTCGGGGACGGCCCCCTCGAAGGCCGTCCACGCCTCGCCGATGGTGCCGTGGAGGTGTGCGTACGAGGACGTGAACCCCGGCACCCCCGTCGCGCGGGCGAGTTCGACCGCCCGCTCGTTCTGTTCGGGGAAGTGCTTCGGGTTGTACACCTCGATGGCGTCGACGTCGTAGCGCCGGATGTCGCGCTCTTCGAGGCTGACGGTGAGGAACTCCGGGTGGGGAGCGAGGACCGCGGCGTCTTGGCGGTCGAGTTCCGCCATCGCGCCCTCCAGCGTGATGAAGTCCGGGACGGGGTCGGTGAGCCCGACCGCGAGGACGTGCTTGCGGTCGCGCCACGATCCGGTGAATATCTCCCGGGCGGGGAACACCCGTAGCTCGTCGTCGGAGAACGCCTCGGCCTTCGCCGCGATGTTCGGCAGGCGGACGAAGTGGGGGGCGTAGACGAGAGCGTCGATACCCCGTGCCTTCGCTCGCTCGACGACCCGCTCGTCGAGAATCTTCACGTGCATATCGACGCGGAACTCCTCGCTCGACACGTGCAGGGATACCGACGGTTCGATGATAACTCGTTCGGAGTCGGGCGCCGGTCCGACGACCGAAAGGCACACCCGGTCCCCCTGCGAGGGGTGTGGTATGCTCTCTGTCGCGCTCGCGGGCAAGCCCAACGCGGGCAAGTCCACGTTCTACCGCGCCGCGACGCTCGCGGACGTGGACATCGGCAACTACCCCTTCACGACCATCGACC
>CAYYSW010000127.1:411-7507 GCA_964474395.1 uncultured Halobacteriales archaeon | reverse complement strand
CGATCTCGCGGTCGAACCGACCGCCGCGGCGGAGCGCGGGGTCGAGGGCGTCGAGGCGGTTGGTCGCACCGATGACGGTGACCTGCCCGCGGTCCTCGAGGCCGTCCATGAGCGAGAGTAGCTGGGCGACGACGCGGCGTTCCACGTCACCGCTCGTCTCCCCGCGCTTGGGTGCGATGGAGTCGAGTTCGTCGATGAAGACGATAGCGGGGGCGTTGTCGGCGGCATCCTCGAATATCTCGCGGAGTTGCTCCTCGCTCTCCCCGTAGTACTTCGACATGATCTCCGGGCCGGAGATGTCCGTGAAGTAGGCGTCTATCTCGTTTGCGACGGCCTTCGCCATCAGGGTCTTACCGGTGCCGGGCGGGCCGTGCAGGAGGACGCCCTTCGGCGGTTCGATGCCGAGCTGGCGGAACAGTTCGGGGTGGCGCATCGGGAGTTCGACCATCTCCCGGACCTGTTCGAGCTCGTTGTCGAGGCCGCCGATATCCTCGTAGGTGATGGAGGGGCCGCCCTCCCTGCCGTCCATGCCGCGGGCGCCGGACGCGATCTGTTCGGCGGGCTTCTCGCTGACGTGGACCTCCGTGGAGTCGGTGACGACGACGGTGCCCTTGGGGTCGGTTTCGGCCACCTTCAGGGGGATGCGCTGGCCGGACATGCTCGACAGCGGGCCGAGACCGAGCGAGAAGGGTACCGTCTGGCCCTTCGTGATGGCCTGCCCGCTCAGCTTGTCGCGGATGTGGCCGCCGATGTTCCCCCGGATGCGGAGGCTCTGGGGCAGGGCGACCGTGACGCTCTTGGCGGGGTTGACGTCGGCCTTCTCGACTTCCACGCGGTCGTCGATACCGACGCCGGCCTCCTGGCGGAGGCGGCCGTCGATACGGATGACGTCCTCACCCTCGTCCTCCGGGTAGCCCGGCCAGACGCGGGCGACGGCCCGACCGTCGCCGCCACTGATGAGGATGTAGTCGCCGTTCTCCAGGTCGAGGTCCGCCATCGCGCCGCGGGCGATGGCTGCGAGGCCGCGACCGGCGTCCTTCTGCTTGAGCGGCTTGACGGTGAGCTTCATTGTCTCACCTCGACGGTGACGACTCCGTTTTTGATAAACGCTTCCGCGTCACCGGCGGGGACCTCGAACTCGTACTGCTGGTCGCCGATGACGACCATGACCGTTCCGTCGACGACGTCAACGTCCGCATCGCGCGCGGAGCCGAGGTCGACGGCGAAGACGACCACGTCGTCGTAGTCGTAGCGGGAGACCGGTCCATCGTTCTCGACGAACCGCTGTTGATTGCTCATATACTAACCCCATGTTAGTTCTTCTAATATATAAATATTTGCCATGCAAACCGCACGAGGGCGGCGATCCATCCGATATCAGGTAGAAATGCGGTTCACGGTCACGCTCAGCGGCGGTGACTCCGTTCCCCCCCGACCCACTTATGGGGAGCGTGGACGCACGTCCGCCATGGAGACGGTGACACACCACGGGCGCGCGACGGCCTACCGCAGGACCGACTTCGGCGAGGGCGACCCCGTCGTGTACGTCCACGGCAGTGGGGGTACCCACGAGATATGGGTCCGCCAGTACGGGAACCGCTCGGGCCGACCGGCGGTCGCGGTGGACCTGAGCGGACACGGCGAGAGCGACGACGTGGACACGCCAGCGGGCCCCGAGACGCTCGACGCCTACGCGGACGACGTCGTCGCCGTCGCCCGCGAGACGGGCGCGACGGCCCTCGTCGGCAACTCGCTCGGCGGCGCGGTGGTCCAGCAGGTCGCCCTCGCTGGTGACTTCGACCCGGAGGCGCTGGTGCTCTGTGGCACCGGCGCGAAACTCGGCGTCGCAGAGGAGCTACAGCGACGCCTCGCCGGCGACTTCGACGCCGCAATCGAGATGCTCCACGGCGAGGACATGCTGTTTCACGACGCCGACCCGCAGGCCATCGCCGACTCCGAGGCGACCATGCGCGGCGTCGGTCGGGCGGTCACCGAACGGGACTTCCTGACCTGCGACGCCTTCGACGTGCGCGACCGACTGGGTGACATCGCGGTGCCCTCGCTGGCCATCACCGGCGAACACGACCGGCTCACGCCCGTCTCGTTCCACGAGTACCTCGCCGAGCACCTGCCCGACTGCGAGACGGCGGTCGTCGAGGACGCCGCCCACCTCTCGATGCTCGAACGCGGCGAGGCCTGGAACGAGGCCGTCGACGGGTTCCTCGCGGACGTGGAGTAGACCGAGAGCGGAGGAGGGAGAAGGAGGAGATAGGGAACGGAGTCGAGGAACGCCCCGTCTACAACCCGCCGCCGAGGATGGCGCCGAAGACGCCCTCCGCGGAGGAGACGGCGAGTAGATAGAGAGGGCGACCAGGAGGACGTTGGCGGCGTTGAGCCACCGGCCGTTCCGGTGTTCGCCCATCGTCTCCCGGTCGTTGACCGCCCAGAACAGGAGGGCCGCGGTGATGGGCAGGCCGACGACGCCGTTGTACGCCGGAAGAGGATGATCATGTCCACGACGCTCAGCCCGAAGACGGCGTGGACGACCGACGAGAGGCTCCCGACCGCGACGAGGGCCACGTAGACGAGTTTGAACCGCCTGTCGTCGGCGGTGACGTCCGGACCCCCTCGCTCGGTCGGAGCGTAGCCGGTTTCCCTCACCCGGTGGTCAGTAGAGGCCCTCCAGGTCGTCCTCGACGTGGCTGTGTTCCTCGGCCGGGAACGTCCCCGACTCGACGGCGTCGAGGTACGCCTCGACCGCCCGCGTCATCTCCGCGCGGGCGTCGCCGAACTGCCGCGCGAACGGCGGCGTCCACTCCGAGAGGCCGACCACGTCGTGGAAGACGAGCACCTGCCCGTCGCAGTCCGGCCCGGCACCGATGCCGATGGTCGGTACCGTCAGTTCCTCGGTGAGCGCCGCCGCGAGGTTCGCGGGGACGTGTTCGAGGACGAGCGAGAACGCCCCCGCCGCCTCGTGGGCCTCCGCGAGGTCGACTATCTCGCCGGCCGCCGCCTCGGTGGTCCCCTGCCGGGTGTACCCGCCGAGCTCGTTGACGCGCTGGGGGGTGAGCCCGAGGTGGGCCATCACCGGGATACCCAGCTGGACGAGCCGTTCGGTCAGGCCAACGGTGTGCGGCCCCGATTCGAGCTTTACCGCGTCGGCGCCCGCCTCCTTCAGCATCCGCCCGCAGTTGCGTATCGACTCGGCCTCGTCCACCCCAACTGAGAGGAAGGGCATGTCCGCGACGACGAGGGCGTCCTCGACGGCCCGCGCGACGCTCGCGGTGTGGCTCGCCATCTCGTCGACGGTGACCGGGAGCGTCGAGTCGTGCCCGAGGACGACGTTCCCGAGGCTGTCGCCGACGAGAATCACGTCGGCGCCCGCCTCGTCCACGAGGGCGGCGGTGGGCGCGTCGTAGGCGGTCAGCATCGTGATTCGTTCGGAGCCCGCCATCGCACGGACGTCCGTAACAGAGGGCATACCCACCCTCCAACGGGCGCGGAGTAAACGCCTCCGGTCACCCGCGGGACCGGGCGGTAACGAACGCTTCTTGGCCCCCGCCGTCCGAACTCGGGACGTGCCGGACGTACAACGCACGGACCCGGACGGGGTGGACTTCGGGTGGGTGATGCAGACGACGTTCGTCCTCACCATCGTCGTCGGCGCGCCCGTCGTCGCCACCCTCTCGCTGTTCGGGCCGCCGCTACCGACGTGGGCGGCCCGCGCCGAGTTCGCCGTCCGCGTCGGCGCCGTGGTCTGGATTCTCGTCGCCCTCGGCGTCTTCGCGTACGCTCGGTCCAGGCAGGGTCGGCCCGAGACGGGCCCCGAGTGAAGTGGTCACACGTACCGGAAGTCGGTGCCCGCACGCTGTGCGGTCACCTCGTCGCGCTCGGAGTCGCCGACGAACAGCGCCCGCCCGGGGGCGACGTCGAGTTCCCGAAGCACCGCGAGCAACGGTTCGGGGTCGGGTTTCTTCGTCGAGACGGAGTCGCGCCCGACGACGGCCCGGACGGACTCGTCGAGCCCGTGGGTCTCCAGCGCGATGCGACAGGCCGCCTCGCAGTTGAGCGAGCAGACGCCGACGGGGACGCCGATGGGGATGCCGTCGGCGTGGACCAGTCGCTCGGAGGCGCGTGCGCCCTCGGTCTCGTGGGCGGCGATGGCCTCCTCGACCGCCTCGCGGTGGCCCGTCTCGTCGCTCCGTTCGAGCATCTCCCAGAGGTCGTCGGGCGCGCTCACGCCACGGGATTCGAGCACCTCGCGGACGTCGCGGGCGACGGCGTCCCAGTCGACGGCGAGACGGACCAGCGTGCCGTCGAGGTCGTAGACGACGGCGTCGTAGTCGTCGATTCGCATTGCCCTCGCTACGGGGGGTGTGCTCAAAGCCTCCCGGTTCGCTACCGGATGATGCTCTCGACGAGTTCGACGACGCCGGAGACCGGCGTCCCGGGCGCCACGGAGCAGAACAGCCCCTCCGTCTCGTCGACGACCCGGATGGCCGCGAGGTTCATCAGGTAGGTGACGAACGCCCGCGTCCCGCCGGACTCGATGAACAGGTCCTCGAACAGTTGCCGTTCGGTGAAATCGAGGTAGACGTACGCGTGGATGCCCGCGAAGTGGTATCGATTCTTCGTCGGGATAGCGGTCGGGGATGACGTCCGCGACGTACAGCGTGTTGAAGCCGTCACGGTCGTACTCGACTATCACAGGGTCGGCTCGTTGACCACCGGCATAGGTGAGCTACCGCGGGCAGGGGGTAACCGTTCGTCGAAGGGGTTCGGGACCAATCGACCGGTAGGCCGACGGTCGGTGGTCTGCGGTCCGCGGACAGCGTGCCGTGGTCGGCGCTCGGTGGCCGGTGGTCACTCGAGGAGGCCCCGTGCGATGACCGTCTTCTGTATCTGCGTGGTCCCCTCGTAGATGGTGGTTATCTTCGCGTCGCGGTAGAGGCGCTCGACGTCGAACTCGGCGGTGTAGCCGTAGCCGCCGTGGAGCTGGATGGCCTCGTTGGTCACGTCCATCGCGCCCTCGCTGGCGACGCGCTTGGCCATGCTCGCGAAGTGGGCCGTGTCCCGCGCCCCCTCGCCCTTCTTCCGGGCAGCCTCACGGGTGAGCAGGCGCGCGGACTGCGTCGTCGTCTCCATGTCCGCGAGCTTGTGGCGCACGGCCTGTATCTCGCCGATGGGTCTCCCGAACTGCTCGCGTTCTCTCACGTAGTCGACCGTCCGGTCGAGCGCGTCCTGTGCGACGCCCACCGCCTGCGCCGCGATGCCGACCCGCCCGCCGGAGAGAATCGAGAGCGCCGCCGACAGCCCGCGGCCCTCCTCGGTGAGTCGGTTCTCCGCGGGGACGCGCACGTCGTCGAACGTGAGGCTCGTCGTGTCGCTTGCCCGCAGGCCCATCTTGTGTTCTTTCGGGCCGACGGAGAGGCCGTCCGCGTCGCCGGGGACGACGAACTGGGTTATCTCCTCGGGGGCGGTCTTGGCGAAGAGAACGTAGACGCCCGCCCGCGACCCGTTCGTTATCCACTGCTTGTCGCCGTTGATCACGTACTCGTCGCCGTCCCGCTCGGCGGTGGTGGTCATCTGTGCCGGGTTCGACCCCGCGCCGGGTTCCGAGAGGCAGAACGCGCCGACGGGCCGCCCGGAGACCATCTCGGGGAGCCAGCGTTCCTTCTGCTCGTCGTCGCCGAACTCGGCGATACAGGAGGTGGCGAGACAGTGCACCGAGAGCGCGGTAGCGACGGCGAGCGTCCCGTAGGCGACCTGCTCGTTGACGACGGCGTAGGTCACCGGGTCGGCGTCGAAGCCGCCGTACTCCTCGGGGACGGTGAGGCCGGTCAGGTCGAGGTCGGCGAGGCCGTCCCAGACCTCCTCCGGGAAACGCGCCTCCTCGTCGCACTCGCGGGCGACCGGCTGTATCTCCTCGACCGCGAACTCGCGGACCGCGTTCCCGATGGCCTCCTGCTCGGCGGTCAGTTGCATACCGGAGGGTTCGGGGCGGGGTGCAAAAATTGCGCGCTTACGTGCCGCGTCCTCACACCGTCACCCGCCGGCGGCGTCCCCTGTCGCCCGGTAGACCCGGGCGGCGAGGGCCGTGGCCGCGAGGAGGGCGAGAGCGTACCCGAGCAGGACCTCGACCGTCCCCGTCGTCCCGCCGAGGACGAAGAGCAGGGCTCCGAGCACCTGCATCGTGCCGTAGAAGGCGACGACCGCGGTGAGGACGACCGCGAGGACGCGAAGCGGGTCCATGTCTCGTCGTCCGCGTGGACCAGGATAGCTGCTTTGATGGGGTACAGGGGCGTGTTCCGGGCGGAACTGGATGGTTGGGAGATGAGGAACCGTCTCCGGGTGTCCACGCTCGGGCCCGACTCACTCCCCGCGCAGGAACGCCACGACCTCGTCGTCACTCGTGCCGAGACCGCCGCCCTGCGCGACAGTCGGGCTGCCGCCGCCCCCACCGCCGAACTCGTCCGTGACCGACTCGACGACGTCGCCCGCGTCCGTCTCGCCGTCGGTGCCGACCGCGAGCGCGCCGTCGTTGACGAGCGCGACCACGTCCGCCCCGTCGCCCGCGAGCTCCCGCGCGCGGTCGGCCAGCGCGTTCGCGTCCAGTCCGTCGACTCGGCCGACCAGCCACCTCGCGCCGTCACGCTCGACCGTCTCCCCTCTGAGTTCGTCGATGCGGACGTCCACGAGCCGCCCGCGCAGGTCGGCGAGCTCCGACTGGTACTCCTCGCGCTCGTCGCGCAGGCGGGCGATGGTGTCGGGGACGTCGGCGAGGTTCGTCCCGAGGTCGCGGGCCGCGGCGAGGGCGGTCCGCTTCTCCTCGGCGCGCCGCTCGATGCCCGCCTCGCCGACGGCGAACTCGACACGGGTCAGCCCCTCGCCCGGGTTCGAGCGGTCGAGGACGGTCACCGGACCGATTTCGCGCGTGTTCGAGACGTGCGTCCCGCCGCAGGCCGCCACGTCCCACGGGTCGGCGTCCGGGCCCGACCCGGCGGCGGCCCCGACGGTCACCACGCGGACCGTCCCGGCGCCGAGTCCCTCCTCGGTCTTCGTGTTGAACGCGATGCCGTCGAGTTCGAGAGCATCC
>CAYYSW010000127.1:0-401 GCA_964474395.1 uncultured Halobacteriales archaeon | reverse complement strand
CGGGACTCCCAGACGGCGCGGTTGACGAGGCGTTCGAGTTCGACCAGCGTCCCGTCGTCGATGTCCGTGCTGGTGGTGAAATCGACGCGGACCTTCCCGGTGACGCCGGCCCCGTTCCGGGAGGAGTCGGCACTGATGCCGAACCCGCCGTAGCCCAGGTCGCCCAGCAACTGGCGCCCCGCGCCGTAGAGGACGTGGCTGGCCGTGTGCGCCCGCATGCAGTACGTCCGGAACCCCTCGTCGATGGCACAGGTGACCGCCGCGCCCGGTTCGATGCCCTCCGCGTCGGCGTCGGGCGCGAGGGTGTGGACGACGTCGTCGCCGCGCGTCTGGACGTCCACGACCGGGGCGCCGCCGAGGATGCCCCGGTCGGCGGGTTGACCGCCGCCCTCGGGGTAGAA
>CAYYSW010000126.1:6682-7545 GCA_964474395.1 uncultured Halobacteriales archaeon | reverse complement strand
CCTCGTGGGGGAGGTCGGGGACCTGCGTGAGGTCGATGGCCATCTCGCGGGGCGGTTCGTCCACGTCGTCGAGTGCGACCGGGTCCTCGTCGTCCCCGGGGACGACCCCCCGGTAGTGGGTGGGGACCCCCTCGCTCTCGAGTAGTTCGAAGTTGGCCGCGCCCATCGCACAGAGCGACGCGCCCTTCCCCGGAATCGGGTCGGGCATCTGCCCCCAGTCGAACACGGAGTAGGCGTCGGTGAAGACGAACGCGCCGCGGCCGAGTCGCTCCGGGGTCGCCGCCTCGTCGACCCGGAACTCCTTGACGCTGGTCATGAACGTGGGTTTCTCGGGCAAAACAAAGGCGTTTCCATGCACGAGTGTGCAGAGAGGCGCGACGCGGGTCTCCCGTCGGGGCGGGCCGGGTCGATGCCCGGCCCGTGCACCCGGAGACGTTATGCCGCCGGCCTTTCGAGTACCCCCAATGGGCCGGTACCGACCGACGAACGTCCCCCGCGACCGCTTCGACTTCGCGCACACCCCCGCGTCCGACCAGTCCTTCGAGAACGCGCTGGCGAAGGCCCGGGCGGGCGAACGACTGACCGTCGACGACGGCGTCGAACTGCTCACCACCGGCACGGGGTTCGAGGGCATCGACCCCGAGCGTAAAGAACAGGTGTTGGAAGCCGCAGACCGGCGCCGGGCCGAGGTGGTCGGCGATGACGTGACGTTCGTGGCGAACCTGAACAACAACGTCACGACGGCGTGCAACACCGGCTGTCTGTTCTGTAACTTCAAGAACACCGCCCACCAGTTCGAGTCCGACCACGAGGAAGAGCACACGGGCTTTACCAAGACGCCCGCCGAATCCCGCGAAATCGTC
>CAYYSW010000126.1:0-6672 GCA_964474395.1 uncultured Halobacteriales archaeon | reverse complement strand
ACCCGGCGTTCGCGCTGAACGAGGAACACCTCGAAATCCTCGAGGCGAACGGCGGACCGAACTACAAGCCCGCCTCGCGTTATCGCACCGACCCGGGCACCTACCTCGAACAGATGCGCGCGATGGCCGTCGACGGCGTCCACCTCCACTCGATGACGCCCGAGGAGGCCTACCACGCGCTGCGCGGCACCGAGTGGACCTACGAGGAGGTCTACCGGCAACTGGGAGAGGCGGGCCTCGACTCGGTGCCCGGCACCGCCGCCGAGATCCTCGTCGACGAGGTGCGCGACGTCATCTGTCCGCAGAAGATCCGCACGGACGACTGGCTGGAGGCGATGGAGGCCGCCGCCCGCGTCGGGATGGACACCACCGCTACCATCATGTACGGCCACGTCGAGAACGAGCGCCACCGCGTCATGCACCTCGAGAGGGTCCGTGACCTGCAGGACCGGACGGGCGCCATCACGGAGTTCGTCCCCCTGTCGTTCGTCCACGCGAACACCCCGCTCGCCGAGGAGGGCGTCGTCGACAGCGGGGCCACACAGGACGAGGACGAACTGCTGATGGCCGTCTCCAGACTCTACCTCGACAACGTCGAGAACCTGCAGTCCTCGTGGGTGAAGTTCGGCGACGAACTCGGCCTGAAGATGCTCTCCTGTGGCGCCAACGACTTCATGGGCACCATCCTCTCCGAGGAGATAACGAAGCGCGCGGGCGGGGAGTTCGGCGAGTTCCGCTCGGTGCGCGAGTACGTCGAGATGATAACCGCCATCGGCCGGCGGCCCGTCGAACGCTCGACGGACTACCGCCAGCGCCGACCCATCGACCCCGAAACCGACGCCCTCGGCCCGATGCTCGGGCCGAAAGCCGACGGGACCCCCCTGATGGACGCGCCGGCGGTCCCGGCCGACGACTGAGACGACGGGAGACCGGCGAACCCTTTTATCCGAGAGCCGGGCCAGACCGCGCGTGACCTGACCGACGACCGCGGGGTGGTCTGCGGGTGCGCGGTGTCCCGCCCCGTGAGAGCGCCACGCACCGCCTGTTCGCTCTATTCGAGGACCGCCCGGTATCGTTCGCCGGCGGCGTCGTCCGCTTCGAGGGCCTCCCGGATGCGCGGCGAGCACCACTCGGGGACGAACCGCTCGTATATCGGAAGCCGTTCGCGGAGGGGGACGCCGCCGTGCTCGGCGACGGCCTCCAGCTCGCGCAGCGCCGGCCACGCGTAGTCGGGGTTGATGTAGTCGTCCGTCACCGGCGACACCCCACCCAGGTCGTCGATGCCGCAGTCGAGGAGCTCACGGACCGGCGCAAGGTTCGGCGGCGCCTGCACGCTCACCGCCTCGGGGAGGACGGCACGGGCCATGGCGACGACCCGGCGCATCGTCGCGAGGTCCGGCGTGCCCCCCCGCCAGCGCTCGTTGTCCACGACCGGCTGGACGATGACCTCCTGGACGTGGCCGTATCGCTCGTGCATCTCGCGAATAGCGAGTAACGACTCCGCTCGGTCGCGCCAGTCCTCGCCGATGCCGACGAGGATTCCCGTCGTGAAGGGGACGCCGAGTTCGCCGGCCGTCCGGATGGTCGCCAGCCGCTGGCCCGGCGACTTCGCGCGGGGACCGCCGTGGGCCCGCACCTCCGCGGTGGTCTCCAGCATGACGCCCATCGAGGCGTTGCAGTCCGCGACGAGTTCCATCTGTTCGCGCGTCTGGTCACCGGGGTTCGCGTGGGGGAGCAGGCCCTCCTCCAGTGCGATCTCGCAAGCCTCCCGGAGGTACTCGTGGATGGAGCCGTGGCCCCACTCTGCCAGTTGCTCGTGGACGGCGGTGTAGCGGTCGTCGGGGTCGTCCCCGAAGGTGAACAGCGCCTCGGTACACCCCGCGTCCGCGCCCGTCCGACACGTCTCGCGTATCTCCTCGGGCGTCATGAGCGACGCCTCCCCCGGTACGTCGTAGTAGGTGCAGTACGTGCAGGTGTACCGGCAGGCGGTCGTCAGCGGCAGGAAGACGTTGCGCGCGAAGGTGAGTTCGTCGGCGCTCGACACGTCCTCGGGCATGACCGAGAGCGCCCGCTCGACGGCCGACTCGTCGATGCGCACGTCGACGTCGTACGCCTCGGCGCCCGGAATCACGCTCACGCTCACTGCTCGCGGGCCGAGGTAGAAAAGGCTGTCAGTCCGGACGACGCCGGTGACAGCCTGGGCTACGTGACTGCAGACGGGCTTCCGTGCGCGAACGAGTGGACGGGAACCGGTCACTCGGGAGTGCCGGTCGCGGCCTCGTCCACGCGTGCTATGCCTACGCACGGCACAACAAAACTGTTACCCCGGGTCGTCCCTGGTCACGCGGACCCGCCCCTCCCCGGCCTCGACATCGAACCCCCGGGCGTCCAGCCATCGCCTCGCGGCGCCCTCGCCGTGGAGGAGCACCTCGACGAGGTCGGCGGGTTCGTCGACGTCGGTCCCGAGGCGGTAGGAGTCGACGGTTCCGAGGGTCGCCCCGACCGCCTCACAGGCCCGGCGGTGGTCGCGGAACGACGCGCCGTGGTAGTCCACCCGGAACTCGGGGTGGCGCACGACCAGGGCGTTCGTCCCGCCGCCGCGACCGGGGGCCGCGACGACGTCGCCGGCCGTCTCGAACAGTCGTGAGAGGGCGTCAGGCGTCGCCAGCGGGAGGTCCGCCATCACCACGGCGACGGGCGTCCCCGGGAGGGACTCGTCGAGGACGCCGTTGACCGCCCCGGTCAGCGGCCGGTCGTCGACCGTCACCGGTACCGGGGCGTCGAAGGGTTCGGTCGCGAGTACCTCGGGGTCGTGGCCCGCTGTCTCGACCGCGTCGAGGACGTCGTCCAGCATGGCGCGGGCGAACGCCGCCCGCTCGTCGGGGTCCAGTCGCTCAGCGAGCCGCGTCTTCGGGTCCGCGACGCGGTGAGGGACGACGACGCGCATGCGTCCGAGGTGGTCGTCGGCCGGCGTTGAAGCTATCGGTCCGGACGAACCGGCGTGTGGCCGACGGGCGTCTCAACGCAGCCTCGACGCCGTCGACCAGAGGTCTGCGAAGAAGGGGTCGGGGTCGTCCAGCGAGAGGTAGTCGAAGTGCGGTTGCTCGACCAGCGACCGCGCCACTGAGAGCACCTCGCCGGGGAACGACGGGCGTTCGACCGGGCTGTCCCGTTCCGTGAGGAGTTTCGTCAGGTAGACGAGTTCGCCGCGGAGGACGTGGCTCGCCACGCCGGTGTCGTACTCGAAGGTCGGTGTCGGCGGGTCGCCGCCGGCCAGCCGGTAGTAGAGATAGGGGAAGTCCACCCCGGCGTGGACGGGGAGCGCGAGCGAACCCCAGAACCGGGGGTTAATCTCGATCAGCACGAACTCGCCGCTCCGGGGGTCCCGCTTGAACTCGACCATCGCCGGGCCGTGCCAGTCGAGCGCCGACAGCATCGCCCGGCCGGCGGCATCCAGGTCCGGGTCGGCGACGGCCTCCCGGTAGACGCTGGCCCCGCCGGTGTACGAGTAGCTCCTGATCCGTCGGTGCTGGAACGTCGCCAGTGGATCGCCGTGGTCGTAGAGGGCGAAGAACCCGAACTCCTGACTGCCGGGGATGTACTCCTGGACGATGGGGACGTGGCGCATCCGGTCGACGATAGCGTCGCGGTCGACCGGCTCGTCGGCCCCGACGAGGTCGACGCCGGGGTAGAACGCCTCCTCCCCGTCGACGAGAATCGAGTACCGCGACTTGATGGCCGCCGGCGCGTTCCAGCGCTCCCAGTCGTCGAGCGACACTGTCTCGGGGACGGTGACGCCGGCGTCGCGTGCGATGTCGACCAGCCGGAGCCCGTCCTGGACGGACTCGACGACGTCGTAGGTCGGCCACGGCGTGGCGACGTGTTCGGCGAACTCGTCGCGACGGGTGGCGAGGACGTAGACGTCCGGTTCCCGGAGCGGGACGACCGTCAGCACGTCCGGCCGAGCGGCGAGTCGCACCAGCGCGTCGCCGTAGCGCTCGATGCTCTCGTTCGGACCGGGGATGCGGCAGGCCTCGTCGCAGTACTTCGAGGCGAGCGCCGACGCCGACCCGCTGCCGGCGAGGAGCGTGCGGACGCCCGCGCGCCCGAGCGACCGAACCGTCGTCACGCTGCTGGGAGCGCCGATAGACGGGACGACGACCGTCCGTGGGTCAGTCATCGCCGCGCCGCTCGTCGAGGGTCCTGACGAAGTCGTCGACGGCCGTCGTCACCTCGCCGTAGACCACCCGATACGTCTCCTCGCCCTCGCGGTTGGGGTCGACGATCTCGTCGTCGCCGTCGCGGTTCGCCGGCCCTCTCGTCGAGGCCGCACCGAGGAGGTAGAGCGTGTCCGTATGCTGGGGGAACTCCTCGGTGTAGTACCGATAGTTGCGGATGTCCATGATGAACGCCACGTCGGCCTCCGAGAGGAGTTCGTCCGTCGTCTCCTGTGACCGGTGGGGCGAGAGGTCGACGCCGTGCTCGGCCGCGACCGTGACGGCGTTCTCCGGACTCGGACGCCCCCCTCGACCGGCGTACCCCCCGGAGTCGACGGTCACGTCGTCGATGCCGGCCTCGTCGAGTCGCCGTTCGAGGTAGTAGTGCGCCAGCGGACTGCGGTTGATGTTCCCGGCACAGAGCACCAGCACGTGACCGCCGTCGGCGAGCGCATCGACCGCCCGGTCGATGTCGAGCGGACCCGGTATCCGACCTCGCTGGAGTCGGAGTCGGTCGTACTCCACCCCCAGCCGGTTCCACCCCTGTTTCACGTAGGTCCGAATCATCCGGCCCGTCGACCTCCGGACAACTGTCGGCTCGCGGGGAGCCGCCCGTCGTTCGATACCGCGGGTCCCGGTGATGTCAACTCGTTCATGCGCTGTCGCCTGTGTATCTCACAGGACCGCATAGCTTTTTCCCACAGCCTCCCGACGGCGGGCCACCGGGACCGCCCGTCATCGGACCGCATCTGCGACCTCCCGCATCGTCACGACGTCGATACCGTAGTTGCGCCGGTAGGCGTCGACGAGACCGAGGACCGACTCCACCCGGGCGAGCCCCCGTTCCGTGGAGACGTTGTTCGGGTGCAACCAGAGGTGGAACAGGCCGTCGTCGCACTCCACGAGCGTCCGCAGCCCCGCCTCGACCTGGTCTACGGTGGGATCCTCGCGCTTGGAGAAGGGCGTGACGAGCGACTGTGCGGCCCCTTCGAACCCGTAGAGGTACAGCGACGCCGGGACGTTGACGAGCCCGTGGGGACCGACGCTGGGCTCGACGATCGGCGGGGACCCCCGGAGGGCGTACCTCGCGAACTTCCCGGCCGACGACGCCGGTATCCGCTCGTACCAGCAGTCGGGGATAGGCCCTCGATAGCAGGTGAACCCGTTATCGGCGACGACGTCGAGGTGGCCGACGTTGTTCCGGGGGAACACGAGCGAATCGAACTCGACGCCGTAGTCCCTGGCGAGCTCGTTCGACTGTCGGAGTTCGGCGTCGGCGACCTCGCGGCTGGTCCCTGGCGTGCCGAACTGGACGTGCGAGAACGTGTGCGATGCGAGCTCGTGGCCGACCGGACTCGCGTGGACGTAGTCGATGAGGTCGCGTCCGAACCACTCGGGGCTCGACGTCCGGTCGCCCCCCGGGTCCGGCCCGAACCACCGCTCGTCGACCGGTATCTCCGGGTGAACACCGTCACATCGCTCCAAGAAGAGATGCCCGACGAGCGCCCAGGTCGCTCGGACGTCCCACCGCTCGAACAGGTCGACGAGCGGGAACCACATCTCGCGGACGCTCGCCATCCGACCGAGGTGATACTGCCGGCGGTCCGACCGGAGGTCGTGGTACCCCCAGCCGAGTTCCGCGTCCAGAGAGATGACAACGGACCCCATGGTATATGTATAGCCGGCATCATTACTCGCAAATATAACAATTTTGTAAAGTATCAGTTACGTCGAGGCTGTAACTCGGCCAACACGTCAGCGACCTTCGGCCCGACGGCTTCAGGGCCGCCTCCCCGGAGGAGCGGTGTCTCGGGACGGCCGCTCGGCCGGCGACCGCTCAGTAGGGGACGGTGAGGACGCTGCCGCAGTCACAGGCGTAGAAGTCCCGGCGGCCCTCCCAGCCGACGACCTTGCCGGTCCGGCCGCAGGTCGGACACTCGACCTCGACTTTCGTCCCCCTCGACAGGTCTGGACAGGGCGACCCGGCGCGGCCGAGTTCGTGGAGGACCGTCGCCGGGGTGCTCTCCGGGACCTGGTGTCGACCGGGGGCGCGATGGAGGGGACGGAAGTCGTAGAAGGAGGTGTAGGGGTCGTGGGCGGGTTCACTCATGTACTCATCGTTGGGGTTCGCGTCGGATAAACTGCCGTATTCGCCCCCGCGAGCACCCGTACCGGCCGAACGACCGTGAAAGACCGTCCCGCCGTCGGCGTCAGAACAGCGGTTCGAGTTCGTCGGTCGTGTCCCGGACGAGGTTCTCGAGGTTGGCCTGGCTCGCGGTGCGTATCTCGTCGATGTTCTCCTGGGCCTCGATGGCGACCTGCTGGAGTTCCTTGATGCGCGGGGCGTCGGTGACACCGGCCAGCAGGACGACGCTGGCGACGAAGTCGCCGTCGCGAAGCGGGTAGTCCCCGCCGCGGACCTCCATGCTGCCGGTCTGCTCCTCCAGCCACTTCC
>CAYYSW010000125.1:0-7677 GCA_964474395.1 uncultured Halobacteriales archaeon | reverse complement strand
CGAGCGACCCGCCGAAGACGGTGAAGTCGTGGGCGAAGACGAACACCGTCCGGCCCTCGACCTCGCCGTAGCCGGTGACGACGCCGTCGCCGGCGATCTGCTTTTCGTCCATCTCGAACTTGTGGGTCCGGTGGGTCCGGAGCTGGTCGAACTCCTCGAAGGTACCCTCGTCGAGGAAGTAGTCGATGCGTTCGCGGGCGGTCATCTTCCCGCGGTCGTGCTGTGCTTCGATGCGGTCCTCACCGCCGCCCAGTTCGGCCTGCGCCTTGCGCTCGCGCAACTCCGCGATCCGCTCCTGCATCGTCATTGGTTGCCGTGCGGTTCTCACACCCACCGCAAAAGGATACCGGGAACGAACGCACCGGCGGGGGGAAGCCCTATCCGGGTGTCACGAGTAGCGCCGACCATGGCACGAGAGCGCGACCTGCCGCCGCTCGTCGACTTCGGCGACGCCGTCGACAACATCGAACGGGCCGTCGACGCCGACGCCGACGACGGCGACGACCGAACGGACGCCCTGGGCGACCCGAACACCGGTGTCGACGTGGCCGACCACGTCGCGAGCCTCCGGGAGGACCTCGACCGCCTCGAGGACCGCGGCGACGAGCAGGGGCGCGAGGGCGTCCTCGACGACATCGACGACACGGTGCTCTCGCTGCGCGAGGCGCTCGATGAGGACAGCGAGGCCGACCGGTACGCGGAGGGCATCCAGAACCGCATCCAGCAGTACCGGACCAACCGCGAGGCCGGCAGCGGGACGCTGACGCTCTCCTCGGCGGGCCTCGAACGCAACGGGACGGCCGTCGACGTGTCCAGCCAGCGCGGCGAGGCCGTCGCGCTGCGCGGGACGCTCACCAACGGCGGCGCCGACGCGGACGCCGTGGTCGTCCTCACGTTCTACGGGGAGGACGGCCGGGTCCGTCGGACCGTCGAGAGCTACCAGCACGACGTCGGGGCGGACGAGCAGCGCGACCTCGACGCCACCGTCTACGTACCCGACGGGGCCGCCTACTACGCCGTCCGCGCCGTGGACGCCGACGACGGGCGGATCATCGCCGGCGACGAACCGGTCCCCGACGGGCTGGACGAGGAGGCGGCCGCGGGCACGGACGCCGGGACGCCCGAGGAGGAGGAGAACGACGAACCCCCCGCCTCGGAGCGGAGCGCCGAGGAGATAACCGACGGTCGCAACTGACCCCGCTTCTCGAAACCACACCGGCTTTCTACCGTCCCCACCATCGTACCCCCGTGGAGAACGTCACCGACCGTACGAGCAACCCCTTCGGGATGCGCCCGTCCTGCGAGACGTTCGTCCCGGGCTACGGCGACGCCAACGCCGAGTTCCACGTCATCGGCGACCACCCCGGCGTCCACGGCGGGGCCGAGGCACCCGGCGAGACCAGCCCCGACGGCGGCACCAGCGTCGCGACGACCGCGGGGAACGACGCCCCCGGGTCGGAGTCCGACCCCGTCCGCGTCCCGTTCACGAACGATGCGGGCTTGCGCCTCCAGCGGGCGCTCGTCGAGGGCGGTCTGCTGACCTCGGCCGGCCCGCGCCCCGAGGTGAACCGGACGTTCCTCTCGTACCTGCACATGTGTGTCCCGCCCGCCGGCGGGACGCCGAGCGATGCCGACTACGTCGAGATGGAGCGCTTCTTCGACGCCGAGCTACGGGCCATCGCGGCCCACGTCCTCTTCCCGGTCGGGGAGCGGGCGACACGCCACGTCCTCGCGAACTACACCGCCCGCGACGCGACGGGCCCCCTCGACATGGACGCGCTCCACGGCACGGAGATACTCGGCAGCGGCTTCCTCGTCTACCCCATCCGCGACCCGGGCGAGTGGGACGAGGGCGACCACGACGAACTCGTCGCCGCACTGGAGGAACTCCAGTCGACGGACTTCCACCGCGAGGTGGACCTCGGGCGGTTCCTGGCCGGCGACGACGACTGGCGCGTGCGATAGGGGCTTGTCACGCCGGCCGCTACCGTCCGACATGAGCGCCGAGTTCACCGTCAGCACCGACGACCGGGTCCAGGTCGTGGACGTGACCGACCGCGTGGCCGACGCCCTCGCCGACCGGTTCGACGGCCTCGCCACCGTCTTCGTCCGGCACACGACTGCCGGCGTGACGCTCAACGAGGCGGAACCGCGACTGGTGGGGGATATCGAGCGGTTCGTCGCCGGTCTCGCGCCCACGGGCGAGTGGGACCACGACCAGTTAGACGACAACGCCGACGCCCACCTGCGCTCGATGCTCCTCGGGCGCGACGTCACGATACCCGTCAGCGACGGCCGGCCGGCCCTCGGGACGTGGCAGTCGGTGCTGTTCGTGGAGTGCGACGGCCCGCGCGAGCGTCGGGTGTCGGTCCACCCGCATGCGACCCACGAGTGACGCCGGCTCAGACCCCGCCGGCGAGGAGGTAGACCGCGACGGTGACGAGGCCGACCAGCACGACGGAGAGGACGGTGACGCGGAGCGCGTACCCCGTGTCGGCCCGGCGTCGGCGCGGGCGTCGACGGTCCCCGAGCCGCCGCCCGACCCGGTGCAGTCGGTGGGCCCGAGCAGCGCGAAGCGGACGTAGAGCCAGACGCCCCGCTCGGCGGGCGGAATCGCCGCTCTCGAAGACGACCCGGGGCCCGCTACCGGAGCGGGCCGGGCACGATGTAGTACCCGGAGTCGGGCGTCAGGAAGAGGTCGTTCAGGTTCAGCGCGACGACGACGACGATACCGAGGAGCACGACGGTCCGGAGCGCCCACAGCCAGAGGGTGGGGAGCGACCCGACGCCGCCGGTGCCCTGTCGG
This sequence comes from uncultured Halobacteriales archaeon, assembly GCA_964474395.1. Taxonomy (GTDB): domain Archaea; phylum Halobacteriota; class Halobacteria; order Halobacteriales; family Haloarculaceae; genus Halomarina. The sequence goes on along the minus strand of CAYYSW010000125.1, from coordinate 4,871 downwards.
ATCTCGTCGACGGCCTCCTGTCCCATGACCCAGCCGACGAACAGGACGACCAGCAGGACGGCGAACGGGAGGAACAGCGTGACGGCGATGCCGTCGAACCAGTCGAGCCACCCGAGGCTGAGCGCCGAGGGGATGCCCAGCGCGAAGACGACGCTCCCGAGACCGAGCGCCGTGGGGGCCCGCGGGAGCTCGTAGTTGTCCACGAGGTAGGAGACGACGGCCTCGAGCAGGCTAATCGAGGAGGAGAGCGCCGCGATGAGGACGGTGCCGAAGAAGACGACGCCGACGAGGCGGCCCAGCAGCGGGGAGAGGTCCGCGAGCGCCGTCGGAAGGGCGATGAACACCGCGCCCGCGCCGCCGCCCGCGGGGAACGACTCCGTGCCGGGGACGATGCCGCCGACGAACAGGAGGGGGAGGACGACGAGTCCCGCGAGGACGCCGACGAACGCGTTCGAGACGGCGATGGTGAGGCCGTCGGCCCCGAGATTGTCGTCCTCCGAGAGGTACGATGCGTACGTTATCATGACGCTGAACCCGACCGACAGCGAGAACAGGGCCTGTCCGGTCGCCGCGGGGATGACGGTCCCCGCGTTCGCGACGATGGCACTGAAGTCAGGCGAGAGGAAGAAGTCGTAGCCGCCGGCCGACCCGGGGAGCGTGACGGTGTAGACGGCGAGGCCGATGAGGAGGACGACGATGCTCGGCACCATCAGGCGCGTCGCGAGTTCGATACCGCGCTCGATGCCGAAGGCGACGATGGCTATCGTCAGGAGCATGAACAGCGCGTGGAGCGCGACGGCGCCCGTCCCGGAGGCGACGGTGCCGAAGTACTCGCCCGGTGCGGCGAAGGCGGCGCCCGTCCCCGTCGCGTAGATGAACCGGATGACCCAGCCGCCGACCACACTGTAGTACGAGAGCGTCCAGAAACTACCGATGACGCCCAGCGCGCCGATGAACGCCCACTGCGGGCGGTTGAGCTTGTTGAACGCCTCGATGGCGTTGATGTTCGCCCGGCGGCCGATGACGAACTCGGCGAGCAGCGCCGGGATACCGATGACCAGTACCGCCAGCAGGTAGACGACGAGGAACGCCGCCCCGCCGTTCTCCGCCGTCTGGAAGGGGAACCGCCAGATGTTCCCCAGCCCGACCGCGCTCCCGATCGCCGCGAGGATGAACCCCGCCCGCGTCGCCCATGTCTCACGTTCTGCCATAGTCCCGGCAAATGTGGGCTCATTCAAAAAGGTGTACGACTCGCCGTAGCGAGCGAACGGGCCCCGAAGGCCCGTCCCTCGGGGCGTTCGCGGCCGTTCTCGGCGACGGAGGCGGGGACTCCGGGACCGGCGTCCCGTCGCCGCCGGCCGTTCGGCCCTCGCGACGCCGACCGGGGGTCTGGCGCCCGGACCGCCGACGAGCCTCACGGTCGCGCTCCCCGTCGACCGGCCCGTCGCCCCGGACCGTCGACCACCCCGGTCCGTCCCGCTCAGGCCTCGCCGTACACCGGCACCGCCGCGCCGCTGGTCGGCGTCGCCCCGTCGGAACTGAGGAAGACGACGACCCGCGCGATGTCCGCCGGGTCGACCCACTTGTCGTGGTCGGAGTCGGGCATCATCTCCCGGTTGGCCGGCGTGTCGATGACGCTCGGCATCACGGCGTTGGCCCGCACGACGCCCCTGTTCTCCTCGGCGATGGTCTCGGTCAGCAGGCGGACGCCCGCCTTCGACGCCCGGTAGGGGCCGTCGCCCTCGCCGCCTTCGAGCGAGGACCGCGCGGAGACGCTGACGACGGTCCCGCCCGTCTCCTGGAGGTGCGGCAGGGCGTGTTTCGAGGCGAGGAACATCGTCTTCAGGTTCACGTCGAAGAGGAACTCGAACGTCTCGACGTCGGTGTCCTCGATGTGGTCGCCGCCGCGCCACGACCCGGCGATGTTGCAGAGGTGGTCGATTCGACCGTGGTCCCCGGCGACCGCGTCGAAGACGTCGGCGACGCTGTCCTCGTCGGTGAAGTCACCCTGGTAGAACTGGATGGCTCCCCGGTCGGCGTCGAGCAGCGAGTCCTCGTCGTCCGGTTCCACCACGTCGGTCGCGGCCACCGTCGCCCCCGAGTCGGCGAAGGCCGCACAGATGGCGCTCCCGAGTGCGCCGCTCGCGCCGGTCACCACGACGACCCGCCCGTCGAAGTCGAACTCCACGGAACTCATGTCACCGTGATGGGACGCCGGCCCGATAACCCTAGGCCCGACGCTGACTCACTTCTCGACTTCGAGGACGAGTTTCCCGAGGAAGCTGTCCTCCAGCACCGCGCGCTGTGCCTCGGCGGCGTCCTCCAGTGGGTAGGTCCGTGCCACCTCGGGGACGACCTGTCCCGTCTCGGCGAGGTAGGCGAGCCGGTCGCAGACCGCGCCGATGTCGGCGGTGTTGTACATCGTCATCAGCTGGAATCGGAGGTCCTTCCCCTTGCCGCTCATCGGGACGGGCGCCTCGTCGGCGGTGTTGCCGATGCCGACGATGCGCGCGCCCGTCGCCGCCACGCGCGCGTCCATCGGGAAGTACTCGTTCATGATGGTCTCCAGTACGACGTCCGGCGCGCCCGCCTCGCCGATGGCCTCCTCCAGGTCCTCGCGGCCGTAATCGAGAGTCACGTCCGCGCCCAGGTCGCGCAGGTGTCCGTGGTACTTCTCGCTCGCCGTCGTGACGACGCGCGCGCCCATCGCGTCGGCCAACTGGACGGCGACGTGTCCGACGCCGCCGGAGCCCGACTGGACGAGACACGTCTCGCCGGGTTCGAGGTCGGCGTGGTGGACGAACGCCTGCCAGGCGGTGACGCCGATGAGCGCCAGTGCCGCCCCCTCGTTGAACGACACCTCGTCGGGGAGAACCGCGAGGTGGTCAGTCGCGGCGACGACCGCCTCGGCGTAGGTGCCCGGTTCGGTCCGCCCGAGGCCCGTGCCGAACACGCGATCGCCCTCCGAGAACGCCTCGACGCCCTCGCCCACGGCGCTCACCACGCCCGCGAGGTCCGATCCGCCCTGCCAGGGCAACTCGGGGACAGGGTACTCTCCCTCGCGGAAGTAGGTGTCGACGGGGTTGACGCCCGCCGCTCGGACGTCCACGCGGACCTCCTCCTGGCCCGGTTCGGGCGTCTCTACGTCGTCGACCTGCAGTACCTCGGGACCGCCGTGCTCGTGGTAGCGAACTGCTCGCATACTCGGGCGTCGGCGGGCGGGCGCAAAAAGGTGCCAGTCACGGCGACGGGTGAGGTTTTGTCCCACGACGACGAGGTTCCGCGTATGGACGTCGACCCCCGCTGTCCGGACTGCGGCGTGACGATGGAGGCGATGAAACTGCGGACCGACGACGGGTTCCAAGTGCGACTCGTCTCCGAGGAGAGCCGCGGCGGGTTGCTCGGGAGCCTCGGCGTGAAAGAGAAGTACGGCGTCGAGCCGTTCGTCTGCCCGGAGTGCTCGCTGACGCGCCTGTATGCAGATACGGGGGAATGACCCTGCGACGCTGGGGGATGCTGTCGTCCCGTGCCCCCGGCAGCGGAGCCGGGCTGTTCCGGGACGCCGTCGGGTCGTCCTGACCAGTTTTCGAGTCACGCCAATTGAAGTCGGTGCTCCGAGAGTGACCCGTATGGGACTGAAACGATGGGGGATGCTGTTGCTCGGCGTCGGGATACTCGTCGCGTCGGGGCTACTCGCCCTCACCGACCCCCTCACGTCGGGGGTGTTCGCGGACTGTGCCGGGGCGCACGCGCCGCGGTTCGTCGGCGTCGGGCCGAGCGGCTTCCTGTTCACCAACGGCTGTAGCACCGTCATCTACGCACACCCCGCGCTCTGGGGGGTGCTCCTCGCGGCGGTGGGCGTCCTCGTCGGGAGCGTCGGCGTAGTCCGTGACCTCCGCGAGTCGATGGCCTGAACGGACCCGTCGGGCCATCCGTCTCATCACGCGACACGTTCCCACGTGACCGAACCGGCGGGATTTATGCGCGCGCCGCCCGCCCCTCTTCCCGATGAAGCTTCACGAGTATCAGGCGAAGCGGATTTTCGCCGAGGCGGGCCTCCCGATCCCCGAGTCGGAACTCGCCGAGAGCGTCGAGGAGGTCGTCGAGGCCGCCGAGCGCGTCGGCTACCCCGTCGCCGTCAAGGCGCAGGTACAGGTCGGCGGCCGCGGGAAGGCCGGCGGTATCAAACTGGCCGACGACGAAGAGGAGGCACGCGAGGCCGCGGACGCCATCCTCGGGATGGACCTGAAGGGCCTGCACGTCGACAGCGTCCTCGTCGAGGAGGCTGTCGATTTCACGAACGAACTCTACGTCGGCGTGACGATGGACCGCGGCGAGGGCAAACCCGTCGCCATGGTCTCGACGAAGGGCGGCGTGAACATCGAGGAGGTCGCCGCCGAGGACCCCGACGCCATCGCGCGCGAGCACATCGACCCGGCGTTCGGCATGCACCCCTTCCAGGCGCGGAAGGCCGTCTTCGACGCCGGCGTCGACCGCGACATCGCGATGGACGTCGCGAGCGTCCTCACGACGCTGTACGACCTCTGGGCGTCGAAGGACGCCACCGAGATCGAGGTCAACCCCGTCATGGTCACGAGCGACCGCGAGGTCGTCTGTGCGGACGCCGTCATGAACATCGACGACGACGCCCTCTTCCGGCACTCGGACCTCGCGGAGATGGAAGACGAGGCCGCCGAGGACGACCTGGAGGCGAAGGCCAACCAGTACGGCTTCGACTACGTGCGCCTCTCGGGCAACGTCGGCATCATCGGCAACGGCGCGGGCCTGGTGATGACGACGCTCGACCTCGTGGACCACTACGGCGGCGAACCCGCCAACTTCCTCGACATCGGGGGCGGCGCGAAGGCCGA
>CAYYSW010000124.1:7348-7687 GCA_964474395.1 uncultured Halobacteriales archaeon | reverse complement strand
GTAGATGAACCGCCGCGCCCTCGAACGCCGCCTCGAATCCGTCGCCGGGTTCGCCGACCCGCGCGTCGAGTGGGAGCAGTATCCGACGCCCGCCCCGCTGGCGGCCCACCTCGTCCACCTCGGGGCGTTACAGGGCGACCTCGACCGGACCGTCGTCGACCTCGGGACGGGCACCGGGATACTGGCGCTCGGGGCGGCGCTGCTGGGTGCGCGGGACGTGGTCGGCATCGACCGCGACCCGTCGGCGCTCGCCGTCGCACGGGAGAACGCCCGGCGGGTCGAGACCCCGACCGTCTCGTGGGTGCTCGGGGACGCGACCCGGCCGCCGCTCCGCCCGTC
>CAYYSW010000124.1:0-7338 GCA_964474395.1 uncultured Halobacteriales archaeon | reverse complement strand
GTCCGACGCGACGGTGCTGATGAACCCGCCGTTCGGCGCCCAGCGCGGGAGCGAACACGCCGACCGGGCGTTCCTCGCGACGGCCCGCGACCTCGCGACCGTCACCTACTCGATACACAACGCGGGGAGCCGGGAGTTCGTCGAGGCGTTCGCCGCCGACGAGGGCGGCGAGGTTACCCACGCCTTCGGTGCGGAGTTCCCCGTCGACCGCCAGTTCGACTTCCACACCCGCGAGCGCCACACGCTGGACGTCGAGGTGTTCCGCGTCGTGTGGGACTAGCCACCGTTTCACGTTCGTATTTGAAGGCCTTTCGTATGCTCCCCGTAGGGTGATAGCCGGACTCACGAACTCGAACGGTGCCGACCGGCTACTGGGCGTACGCAGCGCCCGGTACGGCCGCCGGCACCCGACGGGAGCGGGTCACTTCCCCGAGGGGCGTGCCGGACACGGACGCCCCGTCGAGTGGGTGGGGCCGACCCGCTCCCATCCGGCGGCCCGGCCCGCGGACGGGAGCCGGGCCGCCGACGCTTCGTCCACGAGTCCGTTACCCCCTGCCGACCGGTGGACTACTGCCGTCGCGGTTCGGATGCGATGCGGACCCGCGTCCCGTTGGCGGTGCTGACGTAGAGCCGGTCGCCGCCCCGCAGGTCCTCCCGGGAGAACGTCAGGCCGGCGGCGCTCGTCGTCGCGTTCACCCCTGGTACCGGCGCGGTGCCGACGGTTTCGTCGTTCCGGGTCACGCGGAGCGTGAACGCCCGGCCGGGGACGAGCGTGACGTTCCGCCCCTCGATGGTCGGGGCGGCGGTGCTCGGCTCCGAGACGTACGCGAGGCGGCGCGTGTCGCCGTGTTCGAGGTAGACGACGTACGCCGTCCGGTTGCCGACGGGGTCCCACCCGGAGTAGTTGGCCACGACCGTCTCGCGCCAGCCGAGGCCGCCCACGCGGACGTAGCTCCGCCCGTCGTACGCGAGGCGGCTGGTCGGCACCACCTCCCACCACACCTCCCGGTCGTCGCTGGCGACGATGACGCCGCTGGCGTTGACGCTCGAACTCGCGCCGAGGGCGTCGACGTCCACCGCCGAGACGTACTGGTTCGGCACGTCGTGGGCGTAGAAGACGGTGTAGTCGCGCACCTCGACGCTGTTGCTCTCGGTGACGCCGACGTCGGGGTTCGCCACCGCGAAGAGGTTGAACGGGACCGCGACGAACGCGAGCGCCAGCGTCACGCCCACGAGGAGCCCGAACGTCGCCTCGCGGTAGGAGAGGTCGAGACGGGAGACAAGCGGCCGGTCGGGACTCCGAACCGCCCCCGCGAACAGCGTCGCGAGGACGAACAGCAGCGCCGTCCCCACCGCGCGGTAGAGCTTGAACTGGCCGCCCGAGAGCGGGACGTACACCGCCCAGAGCCCCTGCGAGGCGGCGAACAGCAGCGTCCCGAACCACAGCCTGAGCGCCGAGGGTCGGGCGTCCCGCCGGCGGACGAGGAGGACGGCGAGCGTCGCCCCGATGAACAGGCCCAGCGCGTGGCCCTGGATGGCGATGTTCGACCACCACGGCGTGACGAAGGAGGGCTGGCCACCGGCCGTCAGTGTCGGCGTGCGGAGCGCGTTGTAGACGAGCGAGAGCAGCTGCCCCGTCGTCAGGGCGACGACGGTGCCGATGGGGTATCGGAGCAACGCGAACCCGGCGAACGCGAAGACGACGCCCGAGAAACCGATGGACGGGCCGAGGACGAACAGGCCGGTCAGGACGCCCACGGCGAGCGTGCCGAAGACGAACAGGCCGATGCGGGCGAAGGGGTTCGTCCAGACGGAGGTGAACGTCCCCGACCCGCGCTTTCGGGGGTAGTGACTCCAGGCGTACTCGGCTATCGTCCCGAAGGTGAGCGTGCCGACGAGGTTGCCCACGAGGTGCCCGAGGCTCGCGTGCGAGAACGGCGAGGTGAACATCCCCAGCGGGTAGAAGTACGACCACGCCCGGAACGGGATGACCGTCGGTGAGTAGGGGTGGTCCCACCCGCCCTGGACGAACAGGTACACCCAGAGGACGAACGCGGTGACGAGGAACGTCCCCCACGGCACGCCGAGGACGAACCGCGCGCGCACCCTGTGACCGACGCTACTGCCCACACCCGCCAGCCGGAGGACGACGCCGAGCGAGAGGAGCGCGACGGCGACCAGCAACAACTGCTGGGCGGGGAGCCAACTCGGGACCGAGACCATAGGATGGGGTCCGAGGCCAATAGACTTATACCGTTTGTCGGGGATCGCCCGCCGTCGAGGGGTTGGCGGGGCCCATCGGTGTTCCGTACCGACTGTTGGCTTGGTCGAAACACCCGGAAAAACCAGTCCGTTCGCCGTTCGCCGTTACGTCGCGGGGACAACCGTCTCGTCGACGACCGTCCGCGTGTCGGCGCGCAGTGCGTCGCCCAGCGCGATCCACCCGAGGGCGAACGTGAGGAGGAACAGGAGCCACATCACGTCGTAGCCGGTCGCCGCGGAGAGGGGTTCCCCGACGACGAACGTGGCGACGAAGACCATCGGGGCGGCCACCAGGAACGCGACGGCACGAGCGGCGACGCCCGCCCGCCACAGGCCGATGGCGAGCACCAGCGACCCGAGCGTGGCGACGAGGAGGCCGAGGAACACTAGCCCGCCGCTCGTGGAGGCGTCGAGGACGGGGCCAGTGTAGACGGCGCTCCAGGCGCCGCCGACCACCATCGAGAGGAACCCAAGGCCGGCGATGCCGGCGCCGATGGTCCCGAGGGTGCCGTCGACCGCGCCGTAGCGGGCGTGGACTGCCAGCACGCCGACGAGGAGGAGCAGGCCACCGACGGCGAGCATCGACCACGCAGTCACGTACTCGGCGGTGCCGGGCGTAGCGGTGAACTCCACCACGTTATCGAGTATCAACCCCGCGAGCACCGCGCCGGCCCCGATCATCGCGCCGATGCCGGCGGTCCGAACCCATCGTCTCTCCCGTGTCGCCTCTACTGTACCGCTGAACTCGTTCATTCGACTCACTGATTCGTGAGAATCGCGGCGGTGTACGTCGTCTCGGGGCATAATCCTGTCTCCTCGACAGCTAGCGGGACGGTCCGTCGGGCGGGACGGACCCCACCGTCCGCGTCCGCGAGGGAGGTCGCCGCCCGCGCAGGGCCGCGTCCGGCCGGACACGAGCAACCGGTATTCCCCCGACGGGTCCGTTCGATCCGACCCAGACCCGATGACCGAACAGACCGAAGAAACGGGCCAACACCCCATCCGTCACGAGCGAGAGGAGTGACGGCGACCAGCAACAACGGGAGCCGGGGCGGTGACGGTTGTTCGGGAAGGACGCCGCCGACCTCGCAGCGTCCCCTGCCGTAGCCAGTCGGAGGACGTCGAGGGCTGCGGCCCGGGGGTCGATAGCGGCCCCAGTCAGCACCGGCACGTCGCTATTTACTCCGGGGGTCGAACAACCGGTGTGAACCACGACGACTGGTCCGACGCCCAGACGAGGACGACCGTCTCCGTCGACGGACACGAGCTTTCGCTCGCCTACCGCGACGCCGGCACCGGGACGCCCGTACTCTTCTTGCACGGCATCCCGACGTGGTCGTTCCTCTGGCGGGAGATCACACCCTCACTAGAGGGGGAGTTCCGGACCATCGTCCCGGACCTCGTCGGATACGGCAACAGCGACCGACGCGACACCTTCGACCGTTCCATCCGTGCCCAGGAGCAGGCCGTCGTCGACCTCGTCGACCAGCTGGGGCTCGACGAGTTACACGTCGTCGGCCACGACATCGGTGGTGGCGTGGGACTCCGCGTAGCCGCCCACACGGACGGCCTGGTCGACACGCTGGTCCTCTCGAACGCGACGGCCTACGGATCGTGGCCGGTCGAATACATCAGCTCGCTGGGACTCCCCCGGACGCTCGACGCGGACCCCGAGGCGTTCCGCGAGCAACTCACCCGGGCGTTCGTCGATGGGCTCGAACGGGACGACCCGAACCCGGAGTGGGTCGAGGGGATGACCGAACCCTGGCGTCGGGCGGACGGGCGACGGGCGCTGGCGCGTGCGGCCGTGGCGACGAATACGAACCACACGACGGAAATCGAGTACGAGACCGTTGATGCCGACCTCCGCTGTCTGTGGGGAACCGAGGACGCTGAGCAGCCGGTCGACGACGGACACAGGCTCGTCGAGGACATCGGCGGCGAGCTCGTCGGACTCGACGACGCCGGACACTGGGTGACCGAAGACCGACCGACAGCGTACCGCGAGCGTCTCGAGGCGTTCCTCGCGGAGTGAGCCTCGCTACCCCCCACCCACCCCGACTACCGTCGTCGGGTCTCCGCCCCCGGGGTCCACTCTCGCAGTCGGTAGGGGCGTTCCCAGACGCCGTCTCACGGGGGCCCTCGGGTACGTCTGCAGCCCGAGCTACGAGGGACGTACTGCTGGCACCCGGCGTCGCCCGCCCGGGACCTACCGGTTCGGCGGGGCGCGCGCCCGGTCGGTCACCTCTGGTGGTCTCCCGGACGGCTACCCGACGACGGTCGCACCCTAGAGGGGTTCGTCGCCGTCGATGATGCGCCGTGCGCGCGCGGCCAGCTGCGGGACGCCCTCGCGCATCTTCGGGTACATCGGGTCGTCGGAGTTGCCCTCCAGGTAGCGCCGGAAGAACATCTCGCCGAGCCCCGCGAGCTTGTAGACGGCGAGCGTCCGGTAGAACCGGTCGGCTTCCCGGTCGTAGGTGAACCCCGTCGCGTCCTCGTAGCGTTCGACCAGCTCCTCGCGGGTCGGGTACGCCTCGTGGGTCATGAAGTCCTTCGTGAGGGTGTCGGTGGCCTGCGGGGGCGCGGGGTCCTTCGCGTCCCACCAGTACGAGAGCATCCACCCGAGGTCCGTGAACGGGTCCCCGAGCGTGCTCATCTCCCAGTCCATGACGGCGACGATCTCGGGCTCCTCGCCGGGGCCGTACATCACGTTGTCCAGTTTGTAGTCGCCGTGGACGAGCGTCGCGGGCGTGTCCTCGGGGACGTTGTCCGAGAGCCACTCCATCACGTCGTACAGTTCGGGGACCTCGCGTTCCTCGACGGTCACGTCGAAGGCCCACATCAGCTGCTCGGACCAGCGCTCGACCTGTCGTTCGGTGAACCCCGGCGGGTAGCCGAAGTCCTCCAGACCGACCGCCTCGTAGTCGACCTGATGGATTTCCGCCAGCGTGTCCACCAGCTCCTCGCCGATGCGCCGGCGTGCGTCGTCGTTCCGGAACCGCTCCGGTTCCCCCGTGCGGAGGACGTCGCCCTCGACGCGGGCCATCACGTAGAAGTCGCTCCCCATCACCGCGTGGTCCTCGCAGGCCAGTACCGTCTCGGGCAGCGGTACCTCCGTGCCCTGCAGACAGTCCATGACGTGGTGTTCGCGGAGGACGTCGTGGGCGCTCTCGGCCACCTCGCCCGGCGGCGGGCGTCGGATGACGAGTTCGCGGTCGCCCCACGTCACGAACAGCGTCTCGTTGGAGTGTCCCTCCTGGTGGTGGCGGACCTCGTACTCCTCGCTCGGGCCGAGTTCCGCCTCCAGGTACTCGGCGAGCCGGTCCGGGTCGACGATGCGCTCGAAGTACTCCCCGCCCTGTCCCTCGTGACCGCCCTCGCTCATCGGAGATCACCTTCCATTGTTCACCCTGATGGAACCGGGTGAGGAATAAGTTGCGTCCGTCACAGCTCCGGTGAACGGCGTATCTGCCGCGGCGCCAATCGATTTACATTGGTGTGTCCGTAGGGGTAGGTATGGAATACGACGACTCCCCGCAAGCGGAGGACCTGCGAGCGCGCGCGAACTCGTTCATGGAGGAGGTGGTCATCCCGGCCGAACGGGAACACCTCGGCCACGGCCCCATCGACCCCGAGGTCATCGAGGACCTGCGCGAGCAGGCCCGCGAGTACGACGTGTTCTGCCCGCAGATCGGCGAGGAGTACGGCGGCATGGGCGAGGACTTCCGCGACGTCCTCCCCCTCTTCGAGGAGGCCGGTCGCTCGGTGCTCGGCGCGCCCGCGATGCGCGTGGACGCCCCCGACGAGGGGAACATGCACACACTGGAGATGTTCGGCACCGAGGAACAGAAAGAGGAGTACCTGAAGCCCCTCGTGGCCGCCGACATCCACTCCGGGTTCTCGATGACCGAACCGAAGCAGGGCGCCGGCTCGGACCCGAAGATGATGAAGACCACCGCCGAGAAAGAGGGCGACGAGTGGGTCATCGACGGCCACAAGTGGTGGACCACCAACGGCGGCGTCGCCGACTTCTTTATCGTGATGGCGTTGACCGACCAGGACGCCCACCCCTACAACGGCGCCTCGCTCATCCTCGTCGACCGCGACGTCGACGGCGTCGACGTGGTCCGCGACATCCCCCACATGGGCCAGTCGCTCATCGAGGAGACCCACTCCGAAGTCCGCTTCGACGGCGTGCGCGTCCCCGAGGAGAACCTGCTGGGTGAACTCAACGAGGGGTTCACCCACGCCCAGCAACGCCTCGGTCCGGCCCGCCTGACCCACTGCATGCGCTTTACCGGGATGGCGACCCGCTCGCTCGAAGTCGCGAAGGCCTACATCAGCGACCGGGAGGGCTTCGGGTCCACCCTCTCGGAGAAACAGGACCTCCGCTTTTCCATCGCGGAGGCGGAGACGGAACTGCACGCGACGCGGACGATGGTGCGCCACGCCGCCAAGCAGATCTCGGAGGGCAACGAGGCGCGCATCCCCGTCTCGATGTGCAAGGTGTTCGCCGCCAACGCCACGCAGGAGACCATCGACCTCGCCGTACAGGCCTGCGGAGCCAACGGCATCGGGAAGGACCTCCCGCTCGCGGACTTCTACCAGGCGGTCCGCGCGTTCCGCATCGTCGACGGCGCCGACGAGGTCCACAAGCGCGTCATCGCCCGCGACGCCTTCGAGGACGTCGAGCCGGCCGAGGTCGAGCGCCTCACCCGTTACGGCAGCCCCTGACTGAGCCGGTCGAAGTCGTCCGGGTCGTGGCCGCAGAAGACCGTCGCGTCGTGACGCCGCTCTAGCTCCTTTAGCCACCGCTGACTCTCGCGCCACGCCGGGCGGTCCCAGAGGAGCGTCGGTCCGAGCGGTACGTCGTCCTCGTAGTTGGCCCGGAGGTACGCCTGGTCGCCGGCGAAGAGGAAGGTCTCCCCCTCGAGGTCGAGACGCATCCCGAGGAGCCCGGGCGTGTGGCCGGGCAGGTGCAGCAGCTCGAGGTCGTCCAGTAGGGTCGTTCGGCGTCGCGTGATCGGCTCCCAGCCGAAGTCCCCCTCGAACTCGCCGGCGAGGTAGGCGGGGTCG